>NZ_JBBLZC010000030.1:0-51592 GCF_037908215.1 Benzoatithermus flavus
CAGACGTTCCAGGTCGCGGTGGCTGTGGATCGTGATGCCCGGCACCTCGCGGATGGTCTCGGTGCTGACCCCGTAGCACCGGACCAGCATGCCGGTGCGCTCGGGCGAGCGGGCGATCTCGGCGCGTACGGCGGGCGTGGCACGGGCGTCGGGATGGATCGAGAGCATCGGGCTGGCCGCCGATGACCGCCAGCCTTCGGTCTCGATCACATCCTGGACCGGGTCACGACAATGTTCCGCAACCAGACAGCTTACTGCTCCATCCGGCAAGTCATGCGGCCTTGGGCAGGAGGGCGATGCCGGGCTGGCGGTGCGGGCGATGGCGCCGTCGCTGTCCCCCGGTGACGGGCTGGCGGTGCGCGTTCCAGCGCTCGGTCGCCTGCGCGACGGCCTCGGCAACCTCCTCCCAGGTCTCGAAGCGGCGTCCCGCGAGGGCGCGCGAGCGCAGCACCTTCCACCGCGATGCCGGGCGGTGTCTCGCCCCGGCTGGCGCGCCAGCCGCCGCGGGCGCGCGCCAGCCGCCGCGCCGGGGCCGCCGCGAGCGGGCCAGCGCCTCCACCGCCGAGCGCTCCTCGGCGGGCAGGTCACGCAGGCAAACCGGCGGGCCACGCATGGCCCATCCAGGAGAGGCCACCACCATACCCCGCAACTTGCCGGATGAACCATTTAGGGCTGGACCGTTCGATGTCAAAGCTCCGTCCCCGCTGGAGCATGTCGGGAGGTCGAGCCATGCCGATCTTCGTCACCCAGGGGCCTACAGCCGGGAGGCGATCAAGGGCATGACCGCCAGGCCCGAGAATCGGAGACCGGTGGCGGCGAAATTGTGCGGGGCGGCGGGCGCAGGATGCTCGCCTACTGCGTCACCTTCGGCGAGCACGACTTCCTGATCGTGTCCGAAATGCCGGGCCCCGAGGAGGCGGCGACCGTGGCGCCGGCCGCCGCGGCGGGGTCGGTCACGGACCTGAAGACCACGCTCGCCATGACGACGGACGAGGCGCGCGAGGCATTCGCGGCACCGGGCGCTGCGGAGCCCTGGTCAGAGCACGCTGAACACCTGCCCGGTACGCAGGCCCTCCACGCTCTTGGCGTAGGCCAGCGCCACGCGGGCGGCGGGGACGGGCTCGTGCCCGCGGAAGTAGGGGCCGTAGCTCGGCATCGATTCGAGAAGCACGCCGGGGCTCACCGCGTTGATGCGCAGGCCCCGCGGCAGCTCGATCGCGGCGGCACGGACGAAGGCGTCGATGGCGCCGTTGACCATCGAGGCCGAGCTGCCGAAGCGGATCGGATCGTGGCTCAAGACACCGCTCGTGAGCGTGAACGAGCCGCCGTCGTTGACGAAATCGCGGCCGATCAGGACGAGGTTCACCTGCCCCATGAGCTTGTCCTTGAGGCCGAGCCAGTAGTCGGCCTCGGTCATCGTCTCGAGCGGCGCGAACTTGACTTTGCCGGCGGCGGAGACGACGGCGTCCACGCGCCCGATCCGCTCGAACCCGGCACGGATCGAAGCCGCCTCGGTGATGTCCATGTGGACGTCGCCGCTTCTGCTGCCGACCGCCACGATCTCGTGCCGCTCGCCCAGCTCCTTGGCCACGGCCCGGCCGATCGTTCCCGTGGCCCCCACCAGCACGATGCGCATGGTCCGCTCCTTTCTCTTCCGTGTCGCCTCGGGGTGACAGATGACCGGTTTCGCGTCGGCGACACAAGGGCCATGCGTGCGCGCGGGGATGTCGGCCGTAGCGGCCGGGCGGAGGAGCCGCTAGCGTGACCGTGCGACGACAAGACGGCGACCATCTCGGACCTTGGGCGGCCGACCTTGACCCCACTCGTCTTCACCGTCGTCCTCGGGGCGGCGATCCTGCACGCGACCTGGAACGCGCTCGTCAAGCACGGCGGCGATCCGTTCCTGCGGCTCGCGGTCGTGAACCTGACGGGAACGCTCGTCTGCCTGCCGTTCCTGCTCGTGGTCGAGCCACCGGTGGCGGCGGCCTGGCCCTGGATCGTCCTCTCGCTTTCGATCCACGTCGGCTACTGCGCCTTCTTGTGCCTCGGCTACCGCACCGGCGATCTCAGCCAGGTCTATCCCGTGGCGCGGGGCGTGGCACCGCCGGTCGTGGCGATCCTGGGGCTTCTCGTCGCCGGCGAGGTACCGAGCCCGGGCGGGCTCGCGGCGCTGGCGCTGATCTCGGGCGGCATTCTCGTCATCGCCTTCGGCCGGCGCGCGCCGGGGCAGAGCACGAGGCCGCTTCTGCTCGCCGCCGCCTGCGGGCTCGCAATCGCCGGCTACACGATCTGCGACGGGCTCGGCATCCGGGCGGCACAGAGCACGCTCTCCTACATCGTCTGGTTCTTCTTCCTGGACGGGCTGCCGTTCGGGCTCGGCGTGCTGTGGTTGCAGCGGCGCCGCTTGAGGGCGGCGCTGCCGCCGGTGCTCCTGCCGGCGATGGGCGGCGGGCTGCTTTCGTTCGCGGCCTACGGACTCGTGATCTGGGCGATGCGCACGACACCCATGGCCTATGTCTCGGCTTTACGCGAGACCAGCGTCATCCTCGCGGCCGTGATCGGCACGCGCCTCTTGGGCGAGCCCTTCGGCCGCGAGCGGGTCACGGCCGCCTGCATCGTCGCCGGCGGGATCGGGCTCCTCAAGCTCGCGAGCTGAGGCTGCCCTCTCCGGCACGGCTCGGGCGCTGGAGACGAGCTCCGAACCCGGTTAAGCTCCGCCGCGTCCAGAACATCTTCGAGCGGAGCGGAGCATGGGCGAGCGGTACGACGCGGTCATCGTCGGGGCCGGGATCATGGGGTGCGCCATCGCCCTCGAGCTCGCGCGCAAGGGCTGGCGCACGCTCAATGTGGATGCGCTGCCGGCGGCGGGCTACGGCTCGACCAGCGCTTCGGCCGCGGTGATCCGGGTCTACTACTCGACCCTCTCCGGCACGGTACTGGCCTACGAGGGCTATCATTACTGGCGCCACTGGCGGGAGCATCTGGACCTGCCGGCGGACGAGGAGCTCGCCCGCTTCGTCGAGACCGGCTCGGTCGTGATCAAGACCGAGGAAAACCGGCATCTGCGCCCGGTCTGCGCCCTCATGGAGCGGCTCGGCATTCCGTTCGAAGACTGGGATGCGCCGCGGCTGAAGCGCGAGCTGCCGTTCTACGATCTCGGGCGCTACGCCCCACCGCGGCGACCCGAGGACCCGGCCTTCGGCGAGAGCTCGGGCGAGATCGCGGGTGCGGTGATGTTCCCGAGCTGCGGCTACGTCTCCGACCCGCAGCTCGCCGCGCGCAACCTGCAGCGGGCGGCCGAGCGCCGCGGCGCGCGCTTCCGCTTCAACGCCAAGGTGATGGCGATCCGCAGCGCGGCCGGGCGGGTGCAGGGTGTGACCCTCGCCGACGGCACGGCGATCGATGCGGCCGTGGTGGTGAACGCCGCGGGGCCGCACTCGGCCGTGATCAACCGCATGGCCGGGGTCGAGGCCGACATGGGCGTGAGCACCCGGCCGCTGCGGCAGGAGGTGGCTTATGTCCCGGCGCCGCCCGGGGTCGACTTTTCCCGTCGCGGGCTCGTCTGCGCCGATGGCGACGTCGGCTGCTACTGGCGCTCGGACATCGGCAACAAGCTCCTGATCGGCGGGCTGGAGCCGGCCTGCGATCCGCTCGAATGGGTCGATCCCGACGACTGGAACCGCGAGCTCACCGAGCAGTGGACGGCGCAGGTCTACCGCACGGCGCTGCGCATCCCGACTCTGCCGATCCCGAGCCAGGCATCGGGCGTGGCAGCGCTCTACGACGTCTCGGACGACTGGATTCCGATCTACGACCGCTCGAGCCTCAAGGGCTACTACATGGCGGTGGGTACCAGCGGCAACCAGTTCAAGAACGCGCCGCTCGTGGGCGTGCTCATGGCCGAGCTGATCCAGGCCTGCGAGCAGGGCCTCGACCACGACCGCGAGCCCCTGAAGCTCGAGGGACGCTACACCGGCCTTACGATCGACATGGGCTTCTTCTCGCGGCTGCGCTCCGTCAACCGCGACAGCAGCTTCTCGGTTCTGGGCTGAAGCGCCTCAGCGGCTTGCGGCCGCATCGTAGCAGGCCCGGTAGGCCTCGCGGCCGAACTCGACCCAATGCGCGTTGACCGAACTGCCGTTCTCGACGGGTGCCCGGTCCCAGGCGAAACTGGTCGCACCGAACCAGCGGCCGCAGGTCCGATAAGGGTGGATCGTGACGTAATCGCCGTAGCGCTCGTCACTCCCGTTGGCGATCCCGAACGCCGCCCGGTGGAGCTTCCGGAAATGGCCCACGCCCGGCGTGGAGCGGTCGTCGATCCCGACATAGCCGCGCACGGCGAGCCCGCCGCCCCCGGCCCGGCCGCCGGCGGCGACGCTGATCCCGATGTCGCCCAGGACGTTCGAGGTTACGGCCGGGTAGCCGATGCAGCGGTCCGCGTTCCACAGATGGGGCTGCGCCCGCACGCGGAGATCGAGGAGCGCGAGCACAGCCGAGCGGACATGGGCCTGGGGAATGCCGCCCACGGGTGCGGAGTTCCAGTAGCAGGCGAGTACCCCCTCGGGCTCGTTGGCACCTTTGGCGACGGTGCAGCGCACCCTGAAGCCCGCGATCGACCAGGGCGACATCCGGAAGCCGAACCGGTCGCCGATCCAGTCGAAATCACCGATACCGCCGCGACAGTCGGGGTTCTCGAACCGGCTGGGCTGCACGAAGCGGACGGTCTGGCGCGGCACGCGCGCACTCTCGGGCCAGGTGAAGATGCGGATCGTGTGGTCCGTCTCGTGCTGCATCCAGTACATTGCCGCCTCGTCGTAAGCGCCCTCCGCCGGCACCCAGATGCGCTGGCCGATCTCGGGATCGGCCTGGGCGAACGAGGTGAAGGACAGGCGGCCACAGCGCCGCAGCGCCGCGAGCGGCACGCGGTACATGCGGGCGGTCGCAGGACCTTCCGGATCGTTCGCGTCGAGCTCGTTCACGCCGAGATAGAGATAGTTCCTGCCGAGCGCGATGTGGGGATAGTCCGGCTGAACGCTCGGATCGAACGGGAAGGTGTAGGAACAGGCAGCGGCAGGGCTGTCGAGCTTCCGGCGCACGAACAGCCGGACGACCCCGGGGCCGGCGAAGAAGGGATCGGCCATGTAGAGCGCCGAATGGAAGGCCGTGCCGCCGGGATCGATGACGACGTTCTGGTCGCAGCAGAGATAAGGCGCCTCCCGCGGGCCCGGCGGCAGCGCGATCTCGGTCCAGGTTCTGCCGCCGTCGGTCGAGTAGCCGGCGCGGTCGGGGTTCGCGGTGGCGAAGACGCGCCGGCCCCAGTTGACGGCGGCGGGCTCGGACAGGGCCAGGGCGTTCGGGCTCTCGGCCGGCCCGATCGGGCTGTTCCGGCCGAACACCAGCGCCGCGCGCGGTGGTGCTCCGGTGAAGGCCGGAGGCCCGACGAGCTCGGTCTCGGGCGGCAGGGTCGCCGCCTCGCTTTCCGGCACCATCTCCGCTCGGACGGCTCTCGGCCGCGCCGGCCGGTCCTGCCTGCGGTGCAGGAGGGCGGCGCGCTCCCGCGGCGACATCGACCGCAGCGGAACCGCCTGCTCCGCCGGTCCCGGCTCGTCCGGCGCCAGCGTGCCGGTGGTCACTTTCTGGCCCGGCAGCAGACCGTCGTTTCCGGAGAGCTCTCCTGCCGCGGCCCCGGTGCAGAGCGCAAAGCCCAGTGTCATGGCCAGCGGCAGGGCCCGTGCCCATCCGAAGCGTGTGATCCCTGCCGTGGTCTCGACGGTCATCGGCCATCTCCCCCCTGCTGGCGGGCCTCGTCCCGGCAGCATGTCGGGCGAGGTCTTGCCAGGAGAAGAGATTAGCGACCGGAACGATGGCGGCGACGAAATTCTTGCACGGGCCGCCAAGGTCCCGGCCGCATCAGGATCGCGGCAGAGCCTGAGCGGCCGGCTGGCCGAGGCCGGTCACGGCGGCGGGATCGCCGCTCGCGGAGCGAAGCGCCAGGGGGTCGGCTGTCGGGGCGAGCGGCGCCGGCTCGGGCTCCGGCCGGGGTTCGGGCGGCAGGCCTTTGCCCTTGAACACCGTGATCCCCCCGGCATCGTGGCCGTAGAGATCGGGCCGCAGGTTGAGGCGGCCATCGTCGTCGACGAAGGCGGTGCGGTAGTCGAGGAAGACCGGCACGGTCTCGCGCAGCTCGATCCGCCGCGTCTTCTCGGAGGCGAAGGCGGCGTCGAGCCTGGCCGCGTCCCAGCCTTCGCGGCTGAGCAGCGCCAGCGCCAGCTCGATCGGCTTCTCGACCCGGATGCAGCCGTGGCTCAGGCTGCGCTCGCTGCGGGCGAACAGGCCACGCTGCGGCGTGTCGTGCAGGTAGACGGAGTGGTTGTTGGGGAACAGGAACTTGATCCGGCCGAGCGCGTTCTCGGGCCCGGGCCGCTGCACGAGTTGGCCCTGGCCTCCACCTTCGGCCGAGGCGCGCCAGTAGAAGCCGTTCTTGGCGAGATAGCCGGGCTTCTTTCTCTCCTTGTCGAGCAGCTCCGGGGTGATGCTCGTCGGCACGTACCAGGACGGATTCAGCTCGATGTAACGGATGCGGTTGTCGAAGATCGGGGTGGGCTTGTCCTCGTCGCCGACGATCACGCGCGAGCGTAGGACCACCTTGCCGTGCTCGACCAGGCGCAGCTCGTAGCCGGGGACATTGACCTCGACGTAGCGCGGTAGATGCGAGCGGTCCTCGATGCGGCGCGCGAGATTCACCCGCACCTGCCCGATCTGATCCGCGACCGGCGCGTTGAGAGCCGTGAGCGTGCGGCCGCCGACCACCCCGTCGGGCGCCAGCCCGTGACGCTTCTGGAAGCTGCGCACCGCATCCGTGAGCCGGTCGTCCATCTCGGTGCCGGCGAGCTCGCTCGCGGGCAGATCGGCGGACTGGACGAGACGCCGGCGCAGATCGGCGATGTCGGGCAGCCGTTTCCTGGGCGGGAAGGCCGGGGCCACGTCGATCTCGGGGCTCGCCACCTCGAACGGCGGCACGCTCGGCGCCGGTCCCGGCACGGTTCCGACGCGATGCCAGCCGCCCAGGTCCCGCACGATCTCGAGCTCGGTGAGGGCGAGCGCCAAAGGTGGGGTCACCTGGGCCTGGTCGAGGTCGGCCAAGGCGCGCAGGGCCTTGGCCGTCGGCACGTCGGCACCGCCGCTACGCCGGGCGAGATAGGCGAGCGCGGCACGGGTGAGCCGGAACTCGGCCTGCTGCAAGGCATCGGGCTTGCCGCCTTTCGCGAACGCCCCCGCGAGCGCCATGGTGTCGCTGCCGGCGGGCTCGACGCGGCTCTCCAGCGCCAGGAGAGCCAGCATCGCGGTGCGCCGGCGCTCGGCTTCGCGGCTGCCGGTCCAGAGCGGGGCGAAGCCGCGGGCGGCATAAAGGGCCCGAAGGGCGGGCTCCTGCTGCAGATCAGGAGCGGCGGCCAGCGATGGCGACGGCACCGGACGAGTATCGGCCGCCCTGACAGCCGACGGCACGGCGCCTGCGCAGAGCAGAAGCGCCGCGATGACACAAGCGGTACGACCCATCGTTCCCATGCTCGTAACGGCAACCCGAGAGAGATTGATCCAGCAGGGGCCGCCTCGGCGGCAAGCTACCCCAAAGCAACCCTCAGCGCGAGTATCGCTGCGGTCACAATTCTATTCATACGTCAGCCTGCGCATCCCGAACAATCTCCGAACGAGACCATGCGTCGCACCTGCCACACCATAGCGCGAGCATAATTCGGATTCCGATCATGAAGATGTAGATCGGCAATGGCTGATAGCTACGCTATCTGCCAGGGCGGCGGGCCTTGGCGGCATCGGCAGTCCGACCGGGATGCCGGGAAGCTATCATGAGGAGGAGTTGGCGGACGCCGGCGCGGCTCGGGCCGTTCGCAAGCGACAGCTTCGCCCGAACCGGCGCGGCTCAGCCTTTGCCGGCCACGAGGTCGAGCACGCGCTCGCGGAGCTGCTTCAGGGCCTCGGCGCTGGCTGCAGGGTCCTTGGTCTTCAGCGTCCGCTCGGCCTCGGCGAACGCCTGGTCGTAAGGTGCCCGCTGGTCCTGTGGCAGCCCGGCGAAGACGCTGCGCACCTCCTGGACGGTGTCGTAAGCGTAGTCCAGCGCCCTGGCCGCATGATCCTTGTCGCGATCCTCGGCCGCCTTGTGGAGCTGCTCGGATGCGGTCAGGAGGCGCTGATTCACGTTCTCGAGCCGTTGGTCGGGAACGACCTTCTGCGGGTTGGGCGGCGGCTCGGTCGGCAGGCTCTGCTGGGCACCGGCGAGGCCGGGCAGGACGAGAGCCGTGGCCAGGGCGGTCGTGAGCAGCAGGGCGCGCATGGGTTCCATCCTCCGGGCGATGCATCGGACGGAGAACCTAGCTTCCTGCCCGAGGTTCCTGCGGCTCGGCGGGCACGGATGGCTCGCCGACATCGTTCAGACGTTGAAGTAGCGCGCCTCGGGGTGGTGGACGACGATGGCGCTGGTGCTCTGCTCGGGCCAGAGCTGGTCCTCCTCGGAGAGCTCGATGCCGATGCGGGATGCGCCCAGAAGGTCGAGCAGCGCCGCTTGGTCGGCTAGGTTCGGGCAGGCGGGGTAGCCGAAACTGTAGCGCGAGCCGCGATAGCCCTGCTTCAGGAGCTCACGCATCTCGCGCGCGTCCTCGTGGCCGAAGCCGAGCTCGGCGCGGATCCGGGCGTGGACGTACTCGGCCAAGGCCTCGGCGAGCTCGACGCCGAGCCCGTGCAGCCGGACATAGTCCTGGTAGCGGTCGGCCGCGAACCATTCCCGCGCGGCCTCCGAGGCGCGCTGGCCGATCGTCACTACCTGCAGGCCGATCACGTCACGCTCGGGCTCGTCCACGTCGCGCAAGAAATCGGCGATGCAAAGGCCACCTTCCTTCTGCTGGCGCGGCAGACGGAAGCGGGCGATCTCCTTGCGGCCGTCCTCGGCGAACAGCACGATGTCGTTGCCCTCGCCCGCGGCCTTGAAATAGCCGTAGGCCGCCTTGGGGGCGAGAATGTCCTCTGTCTCGGCCTCGGCGACGAGCTTGGCCAGCACCGGGCGCAGCTCCTTCTGCGCCCAGGCCAGGAACTCGTCGAGCTTGCGGCCCTGCTTCTCGTAGCCCCAGTGGAATTGATAGAGCATCTGCTCGTTGAGGTAGGGGAGAAGCGCCTTCACCGGCACGTGCTCGATCACCCGCGCCCCCCAGAAGGGCGGGGTCGGCACCGGCACGCTGCGCGTGAGCTCGTGGCGGCGCAGCCGGATCTCCTCGAGATCGACCGGTCGGGCCGCCATCACCCCGGCACCGTTCGCGAAGGCGAGCGTGCGCGGTTTCTTGGCGCTGCGCTGGGCGGCCTTCGCCACGCGCTCGGCGACATGGGCCTCGAAGCCGCCGGTCACGACCTTGTCCATGAGCATGAGGCCGTCGAAGGCGTCGCGGGCATAGGCGACCGGCCCCTCGCCGTAGGCCTGCCAGCAATCCTCCTCGACATAGGCGCGCGTCAACGCCGCCCCGCCCAGGAGCACGGGGTAACGGATGCCCTGGCGCCGCATCTCCTCGAGATTCTCGCGCATGATGACGGTCGATTTCACGAGGAGGCCCGACATGCCGACGGCATCGGCTTTGTGCGCGGCTGCCGCTTCCAGGATGGTGCTAAGCGGCTGCTTGATGCCGAGATTGACGACCTTGTAGCCGTTGTTGGTGAGGATGATGTCGACGAGGTTCTTGCCGATGTCGTGCACGTCGCCCTTCACGGTGGCGAGCACGATGGTGCCTTTCTGCGTGCCCTCGACCCGCTCCATGAACGGCTCGAGATAAGCCACGGCCTTCTTCATGGTCTCGGCCGACTGCAGCACGAAGGGAAGCTGCATCTTGCCCGCACCGAACAGCTCGCCCACCACCTTCATCCCGTCGAGCAGGATGTCGTTGATGATGGCAAGGGGCTCGTAGCGCTCGAGCGCCTGATCGAGGTCGGCCTCGAGGCCCTGCTTGTCGCCATCGACGATCCGCTGCTTCAGGCATTCCTCGATCGTCTCGGGCCGCTGCCTCGCCGCCCCTTCGCCGGCCTTGCGGTCGGCGAAAAGGGCGATGAACGCCTGGAGCGGATCGTAGCCCGGCGCCCTGCGGTCGAAGATCAGATCCTCCGCGACCTTGACCTCCTCGGCCGGGATCTTGTGCAGCGGCACGATCTTGCTGGCATGGACGATGGCACCGGTGAGGCCGCGCCTCATGGCGTGATCGAGCATCACCGAGTTGAGGACGTGGCGGGCTGCGGCGTTGAGGCCGAAGGAGACGTTGGAAAGGCCCAGGATGATCTGGACGTCCGGGAACTCGCGGCGGATGTCCTCGATCGCCTCCAAGGTCCAAAGGGCGAGCTTCCGGTCGTCCTCGTTGCCGGTGCAGATCGTGAAGGTGAGCGGGTCGATCAGGAGGTCGGACGGCGGCAGGCCGAAGCGGCCGCAGGCGAACTCGACGAGACGGCGCGCGATCCTGCGCTTGTCCTCCCGCGTCTTCGCCATGCCGTGCTCGTCGATCGTGAGTGCGATCACGGCGGCGCCGAACTTGCGGGCCAGGGTCATGCGGGCCGTGGCCGGCCCCTCCCCGTCCTCGAAGTTGATCGAGTTCAGGACCGCCTTGCCGCCATAGAGCTCGAGGGCGGCTTCCAGCACCGGCAGCTCGGTCGAATCGATCACGAGCGGGCTGTCCACCTGGCCGCGCATCCGCTCGACGACGACGGTCATCTCCTTGACCTCGTCGCGGCCGACGAAGGCAGTGCAGACGTCGAGCGCGTGGCTGCCCTCCTTCACCTGCTCGCGGCCCATGGCGACACAGCCGTCCCAGTCGCCCGCAGCCTGGAGCTCGCGGAATCTCTTCGAGCCGTTGGCGTTGCAGCGCTCGCCGATGGCGAGGAACGTGTTCTCCTGGCGCAGCGGCACCGCCGAGAAGAGCGAGGCGAGCGACGGGACGGGCTCGGGCGCGCGCGCGCGGGGTCGTGGCCGCCAGCCGTCCTCGGCCATGCCTCGCAGCATGGCGTCGAGGGCGCGGATGTGCGCAGTACCCGTGCCGCAGCAGCCACCGACGATGTTGATCCCGTCCTCGCGGATGAAGCGCTCGATCCAGCGGGCGAGCTCCTCGGGCGAGAGGGGATAGTGGGTACGGCCGCAGCGCAGCTCGGGCAGGCCGGCATTGGGCAGGCAGGAGACGAGGCCGCGCCAGTTGCGGGCGAGATAGCGGACGTGTTCCGCCATTTCCTTGGGGCCGGTGGCGCAGTTGAGGCCCATGACCGGCACGCCGAGCGCGTCGACGATGGTAGCGGCCGCGGCGATGTCGGTGCCGACCAGCATGGTGCCGGTGGTCTCGATCGTGACCTGGACCATGAGCGGCAGCTCCCGGGCCCGGCGCACGAAAGCATGGCGGCAGCCGTTGACGGCGGCCTTGATCTGCAAGGGGTCCTGGCAGGTCTCGATCAGAAGCGCGTCCACACCGCCCGCGATCAGGCCCTCGGCCTGGACGGTGAACGCCGCCTCGAGCTCGCGGTAGGAGACATGGCCCAGGCTCGGCAGCTTGGTGCCGGGGCCGATCGCGCCGATGACGAAGCGGGGCCGGCCGTCGCCCGCCACCTCCTCGATCGCCTCGCGGGCGATCCGGGCGGCGCGCTGGTTGATCTCGAGAGCGCGCGCCTCGAGGCCGAACTCGGCGAGCGTGATCGGCGAGCCGCCGAAGCTGTTGGTCTCGACCGCGTCCGCGCCGGCGAGGAGATAGCCTTCATGAATCTCGCGGATGAGATCGGGCCGGCTGAGATTCAGGATCTCCGAGCAGTTCTCCTGCCCCCAGAAATCGTCGAGCGTCAGATCCCTCGCCTGGATCTGGCTGCCCATGGCGCCATCGAGGAGAACCACCCGCTCACGGGCGAAGCTGAGGAAATCGGCCATCGGCGAACCAATCCCAAAAAGGCGAGACGGGCAACGGCGGACGGGCGGCTCAGGCCGCGGCCGCGACGGCGGGCCCGGTGCCGAGGAGCTGGCGGATCGCCAGCGGCAGCTCGGCCCGGTTGAGGGCGTAGACGTGCATCCGGGTCAGGCCTTCGGATGCCAGCCGGCGACACTGCTCGGCGGCAACACTTGCTGCGATCATGCCGTGGAGCGGCGAGCCCTCCTCGATGCCGTCGAACAGGCGCTCGAGCCAGGCGGGGATGCCGGCGCCGCAGGCGAGGCTGAAGCGCCGGACCTGCGAGAAGCTGTGGATCGGCATGATGCCGGGCACGAACTCGACCTCGATTCCGGCCGCGACCAGCCGGTCGCGAAAGCGCAGGATCCTGTCGGTGTCGAAGCAGTACTGGGTGATCAGGCGGTTCGCCCCCGCCTCGACCTTGCGGCGGACGTTTTCGAGATCGGCCTCGGCGCTCAGGGCCTCGGGATGGATCTCGGGATAGCAGCCGACGCTGATGTCGAAATCGGCCACGGCCTTGAGGCCACGGACGAGATCGGCGGCATAGGCGTAGCCGTCCGGGCGCGGCTCGTAGCGCGCAGCACCCTTGGGCGGATCGCCCCGGAGCGCCACGACGCGGCGGATGCCCTGCTCCCAGTAGCGGCGGGCGAGAGCGTCGATCTCGGTGCGCGAGGAGTAGGCGCAGGTGAGGTGTGCTGCCACCGGCACGCCGAAATGGTTCTGGATCGCGACGGCGAGCGGAAAAGTGCCCTCCTCGCCCGAGCCGCCGGCACCGCAGGTGACCGAGATGAAGCGCGGGCAGGCGGCAGCGAACAGCCCGAGATTGCTCCACAGCCGGGTCGCGGCCTCGGGCCCCTTCGGCGGGAACACCTCGATCGAGAGCTCGACCGAGGGCAAAGGCTCGTCGAGCCACGCCATGGTCCTGGCCGTCCCCCCGCTGCACGCAGCCGAGATCATGCGGCATCCCTCCTGGTCAGATCGCTCGTATCGTGGCCCTCGACGGCCGGAGCGGCGCGCCGGGCGGTCCAAATCACCACCGTGAGCTCGGGCCCCGGCAGCCGCACCGGCTCCTCGGCGACGAGGCCCAGCTCCTTGAACCAGTTGCCGATCTCGTCGTCGCTGAAGCCGAGACGGCGATGCTTCTTCTGCTCGCGCAGATGCTCGAGCTCGTGGCGGGCGAGATCGACCACGATCAGCCGCCCGCCCGGTGCGAGCACGCGCGCGGCCTCGGCCAGCGCCGCGAACGGATCGTCGGCGAAATGCAGCACCTGGTGCAGCGTGGCGGCCGCGAAGGCACGGTCGGGCAGCGGCAGCTGGTACATGTCGCCGTGCCGGACCTGGCAGTTCCGGGCCTCGCGCTGGTCGAGGTTGGCGCGGGCCACGGCCAGCATCTCGTGGCTGAGGTCGATACCGAGGCCGAAGCCGATCTGGCCGGCGAGCACCTGCAGGATGCGGCCCGTGCCGGTGCCGATGTCGACGAGGCTCGTGGCACGCTCGCGGGCGAACAGCTCGCGCAAGGCCGCCTCGACCACCGCGCTCGGCACGGCGAGGTCGTGCTCGCTGTCCCACTCGCTCGCCCGGTTGTTGAAGAAGCGCTCGGCCTGCTGCCGGCGCGCCTCGCGCACCGCCTCGAGCCGGCGCTGGTCCTGCCGCATGACGGGATCGCGGTCGGGCAGGAGGCGGCACAAGGAACGGGCGAGCCGCGCCCCTTCCCCGCTCTGCGCCCGGCGGTAGAACACCCAGCTTCCCTCGCGGAAGCGGTCGAGCAGCCCGGCCTCGGCCAGGATCTTCAGGTGGCGCGAGATGCGCGGCTGGCTCTGGCCGAGGATCTGGACGAGCTCGCTCACCGTCCACTCGCCCTGCGAGCAGATCGCGAGCAGCCGCAGCCGCGAGGGGTCCGCCGCGGCGCGGAGACCATCGAGGAGCGTGTCGAGCGAGCCCGTCGCGGGGGCGAGATCGGGAGCCATGTCTTTCCATACCATAACGACGAGAGGATATGTACATGTCTTTATATACTTCCGTCAACACGCTTGCACCGAATGTCGCGGGCGGTGGATTCGGCCGCGGGGGCTCGCTTGTCAGCGGGACACGCACCATCTAAGAGCGCTGACGGTGATGCTTCCTGGT
This sequence comes from Benzoatithermus flavus, assembly GCF_037908215.1. Lineage (NCBI taxonomy): Bacteria > Pseudomonadati > Pseudomonadota > Alphaproteobacteria > Geminicoccales > Geminicoccaceae > Benzoatithermus > Benzoatithermus flavus. Next base: position 14,088 of record NZ_JBBLZC010000030.1, read on the forward strand.
GGCGCCGCGATCCTGCGGGGTGTGGAGGAACAAGCGGAATGCATGAGGCCGTGCATCGTGCCGCGCCGGCTCGTTCCGTCCGTGCGCGGCATGGCCGCTCGGGTGTGCTGGCACTCACGCTGCTGGCCGGACTCGCCCCATCCGCCAAAGTCCGGGCGCAGGAGACCGTCTGGGACCCGATCGAGCCCGTGAACCGGGCCGTCTTCGGCTTCAACATGCTCGCCGACGAATGGGTGCTCGAGCCCGTGGCGCGCGGCTACCGCTACGTGGCGCCGGAGCCGGTGCGCCGCTCGGTCGGCAACTTCCTCGCCAACCTGCGTTCGCCCGTGATCTTCGTGAACGATCTCCTCCAGGGCGAGCGCGAGCGGGCCGGGATCACGCTCGGCCGGCTCATGATCAACACGACCCTCGGCGTGTTCGGGCTGTTCGACGCGGCGAGCACGTTCGGCTACCTGCCGCACGACGAGGATCTCGGCCAGACGCTGGGCGTGTGGGGGGCGCCGCCCGGACCCTACATCATGCTGCCGCTCCTGGGTCCCTCCAACGTGCGCGACGCGTTCGGGCGTGTCGGCGACTGGGCGATCGATCCTTTGAACAACTGCTGTATCGACACGGACGAGCGGCTGGGGCGGCTCGGCGGCTCAGCCATTTCCGAGCGCGAGGCCAACATCGAGGTCATCGACGATCTCAAGCGGAACAGCCTCGACTTCTACGCCACGGTGCGCACGATCTACGCGCAAAGGCGTGCGGCCGACATCCGCAACGGCGCCGCTCCGCCCCCGGGGGGGCAGGAGAACTACGAGGACATCTTCAAGGACGAAGGCACGGAACCATGACGCACTTCGGCCTTTCCGACACCACGTCCCGACGCGGGGCGCTCCTGGGGGCTGCGGCGGCCCTGCTTCTGTCCTCGCGGTCCGGCCTCGCGGCGATCGCGGATGCGAGCGCTACGCCCAGGGAGTTCATCCAGCGGCTCGGCGATCGGACCGTTCAGATCCTGAACGAGCCGCAGTCCGAGAACGCGCGCAAACTGCAGGAACTCAAGCGTCTGCTCGACGAGGCGACCGACCTCGATCTGATCGCACGGCTCGTGATGGGCCGCTACTGGCGCGAGGCGAGCGAGACGCAGAAGGCCGAGTATCTTGAGCTGTTCCGGGCGCTGGTCATGCAGACCATGGCCGAGCGGTTCAGCTGGTACACGGGCGAGACCTTCGAGATCACGGACGCGAAGCCGGTCGACGAGCGCGATACGATCGTCTCGACCCGGATCAACCGCACCAACGGCAAGCCGCCGATCCTCGTCGATTGGCGCGTGCGGAAGGGCGAGCGCGGCTATCTTCTGGTCGACATCGTGGCCGAAGGGGTGAGCCTCGTCGTGACCCAGCGCTCGGAGGCGGCCGAGATCATCGGCCGCAGCGGCATCGACGGTCTCCTCGCCGAGATGAGGAAGCGCATCGCCAGGCGCGACGCCGGGCGCTCCCCGACCGGCACCTGAGCCGCACCGACCTTCAAGCCGCCGCTCTCTCCACGGCCACGGCCGCCGCCGGCAGGGTGAAGCAGATGGCGGCTCCACCCAGAGCCGCGTCCTCGACCCAGATCCGGCCGCCGAAATGCTCGACGATCTGGCGGCAGATGGCGAGCCCGAGCCCCGTCCCTTGCGGTTTGCCCTTGAGCGTGCTGCCGCTCACCTGACGGAACTTCTCGAAGATCGCCTCGCGGTAGGGCTCGGGGACTCCGGGGCCGTTGTCCTCGACCCGAACGAGATAGAGCCCGTCCTTCTGCCCGAGCGCTATGTGCACATGGCCCGTGCCGTCCGCCGGCACGAACTTCGACGCGTTCGAGAGCAGGTTGATCATCACCTGGATCATCCGGTCCTTGTCGCAGCGCACCTGGCTCGGCGCTTCGGCGAGGCTCTGCGTCAGGCGAATCCGCTTCTCGACGAAGAGGCCGTGGGTCGCGGCCACCGCATCGGCCACGATCTCGCGCAGCCCGCATTCGCAGACGTGCCACTCCATCCGGCCGGATTCGATCTTGGAGAGGTCGAGGAAGTCGTTGATGAGGCGGGTGAGCCGGTCCGATTCGCGGACGATGATCTCGAGGAAGTGGTCGCGCTCCTCCTGCCCGAGATCGGGATTGTCGAGGAGGATCTCGGAGAACGAGCGGATCGAGGTCAGAGGGGTGCGAAGCTCGTGGCTCACCGTGGCGAGGAAGTCGTCCTTGAGCTGGTCGAGCTGCCGCAGGCGCTCGTTCGCGTCCCTGAGCTCGGCCGTCGCCCGCTCGAGTTCGCGCGACTTCTGCTCGAGCTGCTGGCTGTGCTCGATCACCTGCGAGGTCTCGTCCAGGATCTGGATCAGGTCGTCCGGCCCGATCACCTCGCCGTGCACGACGGAAGCGATCATCACCCGCGCCGAAGCCGAGCCGATGGCACGCGCGAGTTGCCGCTCGGCGAGCTGGACCAGCGCCGCGTCGGCCGTCTCGTCGGGCGAGAGCACCTCGCCGCGGCGGCGGAAGTCCATGGCGAACACCGCGTCGGCCCGGTGCTGGCCCAGAAAGCGGATCAGAAGACCGCGGAGCGCGGCGACCTTGGCCTCGCCGCGCCAGAGCCGGCCGATCCCTTCGCGCTGCTCGACGTCCACGAACAGCACGGCCTGCAGCCGCTCGAGATGGCCTTGCCAGCCGAGAAGCCCGCAGAGCACGACGAGCAGCGTGTTGACCCCCAGGCTCCAGACGACGGCGTGGCTCACCGGCCCGAGGCCTTCGAGGCCGAAGAGCGCATGGGGGCGCAGCAGCCGGAAGCCGAAAGGTCCGTGCGCGACGAAGCCCGCATCGATCACCCCGGCCTCGGCCATGGCCGGTAGAACGAGAGTATAGCCCCAGACGAGGACGCCGGCCAGAAGGCCCAGCATGGCGCCCATGAGGTTCGCCTGCTTCCAGTAGATCCCGGCGACGATCAGGGGAGCTACCTGGGCAACACCGCAAAAGGCGATGAGTCCGATGCTGACGAGGGAGAAGCTCTCGCCGACGAGGCGGAAGAAGAGATAGCCCAGGAGCAGGAGTACCACGATGCCGGCGCGCCGGATCATCAGGATGAGGCCGGAGAGATCACGCCGCCGGGTGAGCCTCAGAAGATGCAGGCGCAGCAGCACCGGCATGACGAGATCGTTCGAGATCATCGTGCTGAGCGCCACGGTGGCGACGATGATCATGGCGGTCGCGGCCGAAAGCCCACCGAGATAGGCGATCACGGCGAGCCATTCCTGTCCCGAGGCGATCGGCAGGAGGAGGACGTAGAGGTCGCGCTCGGCGAGGCCCCGGACCACGCCGGCGAGTGCGATCGGCAGAACGAACAGGTTGATGGCGAAGAGATAGCTCGGCAGGAGCCAGCTCGCGGTGCGCAGGTGTGCCTCGTCGACGTTCTCGATCACCGCCACCTGGAACTGCCGGTCCAGGAACAGGAACGCGAGGCCGGCGAGGAGGGTGGTGAGAAACCAGTCGGCATAGCCCGCCGTGCCGCCGCCGATCGTCAGGGGCGGCCCGTCGGGCAGCTCGACGGCGCGGGCGAGGATGTCGCCGAAGCCGTCGAACATCACCCAGGTCACGTAGGCGCCGACGATCAGGAAGGCCGCGAGCTTCACGACGCTCTCGAAGGCGATGGCGAGCACCATGCCTTCGTGGTGCTCGGTCGCGTCGATGTGGCGGGTGCCGAAGAGCACGCTGAAGAGGGCGAGGAGCAGCATCACGAAGAGCGCCGTATCGGTGCCGCCGGCGCCGGCGACGGGCAGGCCGGAGCTGCCGACGAGCGCGGTGACGCTGGCGGCCACCGCCTTGAGTTGAAGGGCGATGTAGGGAATGGCGCCCAGGATCGCGACCACGGTGACGAGGCCGGCCAGGAGCGCGCTCTTGCCGTAGCGCGCGGCGATGAAGTCGGCGATCGAGGTGATGCCGTAGGCCTTGGTGATCCGGACGATCTTTCGAACCAGAAAGCCGAACAGCAGGGCCGCGAGCGTAGGGCCCAGATAGATCGGCAGGAAATCGAGCCCCTGGCTCGAGGCGAGGCCGACGCTGCCGTAGAAGGTCCAGGCGGTGCAGTAGACGCCCAGCGAGAGGGTATAGATGTAGGGGCTGCGAATGACGCTGCGGCCCTGGTCGGACCGGCGATCGCCCCAAGACGCGATGGCGAACAGGAGGCCCAGATAGAGCAGCGAGGCGAGGAGGACGGCACCCGCGGTCAGCATGGGGCCTCAGCCTCGTCGCCAGACCACGGTGAGTGCCGTCAGCGCGATCGTGCCGATCCACACCAGAAGGAGGTAGTAGGGTGTCAGCGGCACGCCGCTCGGCAGGATGATGCCGTCCACGATCGCGAGCGCCGGGAAGTTCAGGAGGATCAGGCTCACGAGAAAGACGGCGAGCTGCCGGTTGCGACGGCGTGGATCGACCATGGGCGATTCGGTTCCCGTTCCGCGGCCCACGCGCAGCGCACCCTGCCGTTCCGCCGCTGGCCTGGAGCGCCCCCCACCCTCGGGCCGGGCTGCACGAGCCGGCCCGAGACCCCGGACTTCTTGGTGCTTCGCCAGCCTGCTGGGGCCGTACGCGTCCGCTCGAGCGAGCAGTAAAGCAGAGTGCGCCGAGCGATCAAGCGCCGGCGCAACACCGGGATGCTCAGCTCACGCCGAGCATCCGCTTGACCTGCTCGACCAGGTCGCGGGTCGAGAACGGCTTGGTGACGTAGGCGTCCGCGCCCAGCGCCAGGCCACGCTCGCGCTCGACGTCGCGGCCGCGCGCGGTCAGCATGATGATCTTGGTGCCGTTCCACTCCGGCCGGGCCCGGATCCGCTCGCAGACCTCGTAGCCGTCGAACTCGGGCATCATGACGTCGAGCAGCAGGAGATCGGGTGGGGTGCCTTCGAGCGCGTCCAGCGCCTCCTTGCCGTTTCTGGCCACCTCGACCTCGAACCCGGCTCGACGCATCAGGAATTCGAGCGACATCACGATGTTGGGCTCGTCGTCCACCACGAGGATACGCTTGCTCATCTGTCCTCCCGTTCGGTCCGGCGGCAGCGGCTCTCCGGCCCGAGCTTATTGCACGAACCTTAGGTCAAGGGGCGACAGGGACACACGATACCTTTTGCCTCAGCCCCGGACGGGGCTAGGCTCGCGGCTCCGGTATCCCGTCAAGGCGGAGGAACCTTCGTTCTCTCCCACCCGAAACGAGTATGTGGCAGAACGAAGCCGCTCCGGCCGTCGGAGCGCACGGGCAGATCGATCATGCGCAAACGAGCGAATACGGCGGCATGAGCCTGGTGACACGGCTGCATCTCCTCGTCGTGCTCGCGGTGCTGCCGGCGATCGGCATCCAGGGTTGGGACGAGCTGATCCTGCGCCGGGATCGCGAGGTCCAGGTCCGGGCCGAGGCGCTGCGCCTCGCCCAGTCCGCCGCCGGCGAGCTCGACGGCATCCTCGACGGGGCGCGCACGCTCCTCCTGTCGCTGGCCGCGGCACCTTCGGTGCGCCGGCAGGATGCCGTCGCCTGCCGGCAGCTCGTGACGGAGCTCGCGCACGGCATCGAGAAATATGTGGCAGTCGGTGCGGTCGACGGTTCCGGCCGCTGGTTCTGCGCCGGGGACGACGTGCCCGTAGCGAGCCTCGACGCGTCCGGGACGGCCTGGTTCGAGACGGGGCGAAAGGGCGAGGGCTTCGCCGTCGGCACCTATACCCAAAACCCGCTCACCGGCAGAGGTGTCCTGCCCATGACCCTGCCTTTCGCGGGTCCGGACGGCAGGACGGGCGGGCTGGTCCATGCCAGCCTCGACCTCGCATGGCTGAGCCGGCATTTCGCGGCGCGGGTGCTGCCGCCCGGCGCCACGCTCGCCGTCACGAGCCGCGACGGGAGCCCGATCCTGCGCCTGCCCGAGGCCGCGCAGGTGGGCCAGCCCGTGCGCGAGGAGCTTCGCTGGATGCTCGCGGCCGACCGGCCCGGCGTGCTCGCCGGCATCGACGACGACGCGTCTCGGATCATCGCCTATGTGCCGCCGGCCGCCACGACAAATCGCTCGCTGCTCGTGATCGTCTCGCTCTCGCCACGGGAAGCACTTCCGGAGCTTGCGACCGCGAGCTGGCGCGGCCTGCTGCTGATCGGCTCGTGCCTCCTCCTGGCGCTGGCCGCTGCCCACTTCGCGGGCAGGGCCTTCATCGTGCAGCCGGTGGAGGCTCTCCTGCGCGCGGCCGAGCGCTGGCGCGCCGGCGACTTCGGTGCCAGGGCGGGTCTCGCCGACCGGCACTCCGAGCTGGCCCGGCTGGGTGCGGCCTTCGACGGCATGGCCGCGAGCCTTGAGGCCCACGAAGCGCAGATGCAGGAGACCCTCGAGGCGCTCAAGGAGAGCGAGGCGCGCTTCCGGCAGTTCGCCGAGAACAGCCACGACGTGCTCTGGATCTTCGACCGGCAGCGGAACCGGCACGACTACATCAGCCCGGCCTTCGCCCAGATCTGGGGGCGAAGCGGCGACGCGCTGCTACGGGGCGAGATCGCCTTCCTCGATACCGTGCACCCGGACGACCGGGCGAAGGTCGAGAAGGCGCTGCCGGAAGTGCTGGGCGGGCGTGAGGTCGCCCTCACCTACCGGATCGTCCGCCCCGACGGTGGCATACGCTGGATACGCGACAGCGGATTCCCCATCCGGGACGGCGCCGGCAGGATCGTCAGGGCGGGCGGCATCTGCCGCGACGTCACCGAATGGGCGATGATCACTCAGGAGCGCGAGCGCAGCCTGCGCGAGCGCGAGCTGATGCTCCGCGAGATCAATCACCGGGTCAAGAACAACCTGCAGGTGATCATCAGCCTGCTTCGCCTTCAGGCCAATCGCAGTGGCAGCGACGAGGTGCGCGATGCGTTCGACGAGGCGTGCGGGCGGGTGAGCACGATCACCGAGCTCCATTCGGCCCTGTTCGAAGGCACCCAGATCAGCACGCTCGACTTCGGCTCCTATCTCCACGAGCTGTGCGCCCGGCTCGAGGCCGGGATGCGCGGCGCCCGCGTGGGCGAGATCCGGATCGAGGTCGACTCGCAGCCGGGCAGCGCCATCGACCTCGACCGGGCGGTGCCTCTGGGCCTGATCGTCAACGAGCTCGTGACCAACGCCATCAGGCACGGCCTCGCCGACCGGCACGGCGGCACGGTGCAGGTGCGCTTTCGGCCCGACGGCGACCGCTACGTTCTGAGCGTGCACGACGACGGACCCGGCATCGTCGCGAACGGCGAGACCGTGCTCGAGCAGGGCCTGGGCATGCAGCTCGTCCACGGCTTCGTGAAGCGCCTTCAGGGCACGCTCACGATCGACGGCACGCACGGCTTCGAGGCCGTCGTGAACTTCCCGGCCCGATCGGAGCGGCACCGCCGCGAGACCGGCCCGGAGCCCCGGCCCGAGGCCGATCCGGCCCTCCCTCCTTGAGCCCTGCTGCCGGCACCGGCCCGAACGGGGCGATAGAATCCGGCCCGCTCTCGTGCTAGGCACGCACGAGAGCGTAACGTCACCCCCAACATCCTTCGCGGGAGAAGGCCGCGCATCGCCGCGGTCTCCCGAGACTATCCAGAGAAATGGCCGCTTATCAGTACATCTACGTGATGAAGAACGTCTCCAAGATCTACCCGGGCGGCCGGGAGATCATGAAGAACGTCACCCTCGCCTTCCTTCCCGGCGCCAAGATCGGCGTGCTCGGCATCAACGGCGCCGGCAAGTCGACGCTGCTTCGGATCATGGCCGGGCTCGACCACGACATCGGCGGCGAGGCCTGGGCGGCCGAGGGTGTCAAGGTCGGCTATCTGCCGCAGGAGCCACAGCTCGATCCCACGAAGGACGTGCTCGGCAACGTCATGGACGGTGTCGCCGAGACCAAGGCGCTGCTCGATCGCTTCAACGCGGTATCGATGCGGTTCGGCGACCCCGATGCCGACATGGATGCGCTCATGGCCGAGCAGGCGGAGCTGCAGGAGAAGATCGACGCCTGCAACGGCTGGGAGATCGAGCGCACGCTCGAGATCGCGATGGACGCGCTGCGCTGCCCGCCGGGCGACGCCGACGTGACCAAGCTCTCTGGCGGCGAGCGGCGCCGGGTGGCCTTGTGCCGTCTCCTCCTCTCCAACCCCGACCTTCTGCTCCTCGACGAGCCCACGAACCATCTCGACGCCGAATCGGTCGCCTGGCTCGAGCGCTTCTTGAAGGATTATCGCGGCACCGTCGTCGCCGTGACCCACGACCGCTACTTCCTCGACAATGTCGCGGGCTGGATCCTCGAGCTCGACCGCGGCCGCGGCATCCCCTACGAGGGCAACTATTCCGGCTGGCTCGAGCAGAAGCGGAAGCGGCTCGAGCAGGAGGAGCGCGAGGAGAAGGCGCGCCAGCGCACCCTCGCCCGCGAGCAGGAGTGGATCGGCCAGAGCCCGGCGGCACGGCGCGCGAAGTCGAAGGCCCGCATCTCGGCCTACGAGGAGCTCCTCGCGCAGTCGCGCGAGAAGGCACCCGACAGCGCCCAGATCGTCATCCCGCCGGGCCCGCGCCTGGGCGATCTCGTCATCGAGGCCGATCATCTGAGGAAGGGCTTCGGCGACCGTCTCCTGATCGAGGATCTGAGCTTCAAGCTGCCACCCGGCGGCATCGTCGGCATCATCGGTCCGAACGGTGCCGGCAAGACCACGCTGTTCCGCATGATCATGGGCCAGGAGCAGCCCGACGGCGGCACGATCCGGATCGGCGACATGGTCAAGCTCGGCTATGTCGACCAGAGCCGCGACGCGCTCGCCCCCAACAAGACCGTATTCGAAGAGATCTCGGGCGGGCTCGACCAGATCGAGCTCGGCAAGCGCAGCATCCCGGCCCGTGCTTATGTGGGTGCATTCAACTTCAAGGGCTCGGACCAGCAGAAGAAGGTGGGCCAGCTCTCGGGCGGCGAGCGCAACCGGGTGCACCTCGCGAAGCTGCTCAAGTCCGGCTCGAACGTGATCCTGCTCGACGAGCCCACGAACGACCTCGACGTCGACACGCTCCGGGCACTCGAGGATGCGCTCCTCGACTTCGCCGGCTGTGCCATGATCATCAGCCACGACCGCTGGTTCCTGGACCGCATCTGCACGCACATCCTGGCGTTCGAGGGCGATTCGCAGGTGGTCTGGTTCGAGGGCAACTACCAGGACTACGAGGCCGACCGGCACCGGCGCCTCGGCACCGACGCCGACCAGCCGCACCGGATCAAGTACAAGCCCCTGAAGGTGGCGTGAGGCCGCTGCCCGGCCCGGCATGATGCCGGGCCGGGCCCCTGCCGCTCAGCCCAAGGATGCGATGATCTCGCGGTATGCCGCTTCCGGGAACGCCTTCATCGTCTTGGTCCTGACGAAGCCGGCAGCACCCAAGAGCAGAAGGAAACGGGCCGAGATCGCATCGTCCGGCGCCTCGTAGACGAAGACGATGTCGTGCTCGCCCAAGGTCAGGTAGAAGGAGACGATGTCGCCGCCCATCTCGCGCAGGTGCTGCCGCACCGCATCGAGACGCCGCGGTGAATCGCGGACGTTCTGCATCCCCTTCTCGGTATAGTTGGCAAGGGCGACATAGGTCGGCATGGTGCACCTCATGGTTGACGCCCGGCGGCGGCACAGGCGCGCCGGCCGCCCATCTTACGCTTTCGGGTGCCTGCTCGCGACCGCGAGCGTGGCCCTGCCGCTCGTGGCCACGGCCGCCGAGCGCGACGAGCGTGCCGGTCATCCGGACGAGCGCTACGCGCTCAGTGCCGCGCATCAGAGCGGACGGTTCGTCGCCTGGCGGCTCGACCGGTTCGACGGCCGCGTCTCGGCCTGCCTGCGCGCCGGAACGCAGAGCCTCGTCTGCTCGGCCTGGTCGGCGCCGGCGGCCCCGGCCGCCACGGGCCCCTTCGCGATCAACGCCGAGAACTCGAGCCCGGTCGGCACGCTCTGGGTCTGGCGGATCGACAGCGAGAGCGGTCGGCTCGACTATTGCACCCTGCCCTGCTGCCAGGACCTCGCGGCCGTGGCACCTTCGTGCACGTCGAGCGCGCCTTGACGCCGGCACGCCTACCGGCATCATGCTGTTCGACCAGCTCCTGACCACGGCCGTGCTGCTGCTGGGTGCCAGCACGGTGGCGATCGTGCTGTTCCATCGCGCCGGCTTCGGCTCGGTCCTGGGGCTGCTCGCCACGGGGGTCGTGCTGGGGCCGCACACACCGGGACCTGTGATCGATATCGGCCCGCTCACGGCGGCGACCGAGCTCGGTGTCGTGTTCCTCCTGTTCGTCATCGGCCTCGAGCTCGAGCCGCGGCGGCTCTGGGCGATGCGCCGGGCGTTCTTCGGGCTCGGCACGCTGCAGATGGTCCTGAGCGGGGCTGCGCTCGCCGGAGCGGCGCTCGTGGCGGGCCAGCCCTGGCGGGCGGCGCTGATCCTGGGACTGGGCCTCGCCCTCTCTTCGACCGCCTTCGTGCTGCAGCTCCTGAGCGAGCGGGACGAGCTCGGCTCGGAGCACGGCCGCACCGCCTTCGCCATCCTGCTGCTGCAGGACATCGCCGTGGTGCCGCTTCTGGCCCTGGTACCGTTTCTGGCACCGGGGCCGGCGGGAGATGCCGCTGCGGTCTCGCCGGGGCCGCGCCTCCTCCTCACGCTCGCAACCGTTCTCGGCATCGTCGCCTTCGGGGGACTGCTGCTGCCGCGCGCCTTCGCCATGGTGGCGCGCCAGCGCAGCGCCGAGGGCTTCGCCCTGATGGCGGCGCTCTCCGTCCTGGTCGCGGCCTGGGTGACGCACCATGCCGGCCTGTCGCCGGCGCTCGGCGCCTTCCTCCTCGGCGTCGTGCTGTCGCAGTCGCCGTTCCATCACCAGATCGGGGCCGAGATCTCTCCCTTCAAAGGCATGCTGCTCGGCCTCTTCTTCATCTCGGTCGGGATGGCGATCGACATCGGCCTGCTCCTGCAGCACTGGCCGCGCATCCTCGTGGCCGTCCTCGTGCTGATCCTTCTGAAGGGAGTCGTCATCCTCGCCTTGTGCCGGCTGTTCGGCCTCCACGCCGCCGCGGCGCTGCGCACCGCCCTGCTCATGACGCAAGGCGGCGAGTTCGGGTTCGTGCTGTTCGCCGCGGCGGCCGGAGCAGGCATCATCGGCAGCGAGCTGCATACCACGGCCCTGCTCGTGATCTCGGTGTCGATGGCGGCGACCCCGCTCCTGGCTCGGCTCGGCGACTGGCTGGCCCGGCACCTGCCGCGAGCACCCGGGCCGACGGTGGAGCAGGCACCCGACCGGCACGTCGTGATCGCGGGCTTCGGCCGGGTCGGGCGCGCCGTGGCCGCGATGCTCGATGGCGCCGGCGTGCCCTACGTGGCACTCGACCTCGATCTCACCCGCGTCCTGGTCGCGCGCAAGGCGGGCCGGCCCGTGTTCTATGGCGACGCCAGCGACCCGCTCGTCCTGGATCGCGCCGGCACGGGCAGAGCCGCGGCCTTGGTGATCACGCTCGACAAGGCCAGCGCCGCGGAGCGGATCGTCACGAACGTGCGCTCCTTCTATCCCGGCATTCCGGTCGTGGTGCGCGGCCACGACGCTGCCCTCGGCTACCGGCTGGAGCGGCTGGGTGCGAGCATCGTGGTGCCGGAAACGCTCGAGCTCAGCCTGACCCTGGGCCGAGCGCTGCTGCAGCGGCTGGGCTGCAGCGAGGACATGATCGAGGAGGCGGCGCGCACCGTGCGCGAACGGCATCGGCAGACGGCGGAATAGCGGGCATCGCGCGCGAACCCTTGCCTCGCGGCCGCGCCGGCCTTTACCTGTCGGTCGGCTTGGCGGAGGGACATCGATGGCAGAAGCTCGCAACGGCCCGCTCCTCGCCCTGGGCTGCCTCTTGGCCCTGGCCGGGTGCGTGGACATGTTCACGGCGAGCAGCGCACCCGTAATCGCGCGCTGGCAGGGCGATACCCGCCCGGCACCCGAGGGAACCGCCATCGTCTGGCACGGGACCACCACTGCCGGCAGCACCACGGCCGCCGTGTGCGCGCCGCTGGCGTTCGACGTCACGGTCCACCGCGATCCGCTCACCATCCCCGCCGCGGTGAATGGGCGGGCCTACCCGACCACGGCCCCCGAGGGAGTGGGCCAACACGTGAGCGGTGCTCTCACCTCCTGGTGGATCGAGGGCTACCAGAACAGCGACAATTTCGTCGAGCTCGAGAGCAAGATGCAGCGGCCGGTCTTCTTCCGCGCCCGGCCCTATTCGGTCTGGCGCGGCATACAGGACGGCAATCGGATCGTGCTCGTCGAATCGGGCTCGCCCTGCGGCCGGGAGCTCGTTCTGACCCGCCGCTGAGCCGCCGCGAGCGGACAGCCGGTTTGCCGCGACGGTTGTTGCAGGCCTTCGCGGGCTCTCGCATATAGAGTGCGGTTCCCGACGGGAGCGAGCCGCACCACGTTCATGTCCGTCGATCCGAGCGGGGCCGGCCGCACGCTCCGGCAGCAGCTCTACGAGCTTCTCGAGGACGAGGAGTGGCCGGGGCCGGCGAGCCGCTGGATCCGCAACGCGCTGGTGCTCCTCATCGTGGCGAGCGTGGCTGCCGCCGTCCTCGACACCGTGCCCTCGGTCCGGGAGCGCTGGGACGCATGGCTGCGCGCAGTCGAGTATGGCTGCGTGCTCCTGTTCACGCTGGAATACGCCGCACGGGTCTGGGTCGCGGTCGAGGACCGGGCCGAGCGGTACGCCCACCCGCTGTGGGGCCGGCTCCGCTACATGCTGACCCCGATGGCGGTGATCGACCTTCTCGCCATCCTGCCGACCTATCTGGCATTGATCCTGCCGGGCGATTTCCTCCTCCTGCGCACGCTCCGAATCCTGCGCATCCTCAAGATCACTCGTTACTCGCCGGCGCTCGCCACCTTCGAGATCGTGCTGGTCAACGAGCGACGCTCGCTCGCGGCCGCCGGGACCATCCTGGCCGTGGCCCTCCTGCTCGCCGCGGGTGCCCTGCATCATGCCGAGGGTGCCGTCCAGCCCGAGGCGTTCGGCTCGATCCCGGCGGCGATGTGGTGGGCGATCATCACGCTCACCACGGTGGGCTACGGCGACGTCGTCCCGGTGACCGCACTCGGTCGCGTACTGGCCGGCTTCGTCGCGGTCATCGGCATCGGCATGTTCGCGCTGCCGACCGCGATCTTAGGTGCCGGCTTCGCCTACGAGCTGCAAAAACGGAACTTCGCCACCACCGCCGCCATGGTGGCGCGGGTACCCCTGTTCCGGCACCTGCCGCCGCCGCAGCTCGCCGAGCTCACGGCGCTGCTGCGCCCGCGCATGCTGCCGCCACGCTACACCGTGGTCCGGCGCGGCGAGCATCCCGACGCCATGTACTTCATCGACGAGGGCCAGGTCGTCATCCGCCGCAGGGACCGGCGCGTCGTCCTGGGCCCCGGCCAGTTCTTCGGCGAGATGGCGCTGCTCGAAGGCCGGCCGCGGCAGATGACCGGGATCACGCTCACCTCCTGCAAGCTGCTCGAGCTGCAGGCGAGCGACTTCCACCGTCTGCTCGCCGGCGACCCGCGCCTGCGCCGCACCATCATAGACGAGGTCGAGCGGCGTGCCGCGAGCAACATGGGCGGCCTCGCCAGCGGGCCGGGTGCCTGAGGGGACGCGGGCGCAGGCACCCCGTTGTTGCACCGCGCCGGGCCGGGCGGCACCATCGCGAGTTTTTCCCTCGCCCCTGCCGGAAAGCTTCCGAACGCCGGGCCTCGTGGTCGTGGCCGCCTCGGCCTTCTGGCTGGAGACGAGGCGGCGTCGCGTGGTCCGAGGCTCCTTTCGGTCGGGAACACACGCGCTCAGGGCTCCTTGATGGCACCGGGCACCGTGAACGTTCGTCAACCGCCGTCGCCGGGCTCGGCACGCTTCCACCCGCGCTTCACCCCGGTCTCGGCCTCCTGGCCGAGCGCCGGCTTGCCCTCCCGCGCCGCCGCCGGCCCGAACGTGGCGCTTTCTCGCCAGAGCCTGCCAAAGGACCCTCCACTCGAACCCTAGCGTCCGCATGCTCCTGCCGTCATCGCTCCGGCGGCCCACCCGAGGCGGCTTCGGGCAGAACGATATGGCAGACGAGGCCGGTCTCCTGCCAGTCGAGATGAACCTCGCCCCGGTGCCGTCCCCGGATCGCGCGGTCGAGCAGCGTCGTGCCGAACCCCCGATGCCGCGGCGGCTGGATGCGGGGGCCGCCGATCTCGCGCCAGACCAGCTCGAGCGCCGGGCCACGCGGGCCGATGATCATCCGGCCGGAGAGCTCGACCCGACCGCCCGGAACCGACCAGGCGCCGTGCTTCATCGCGTTGGTGGCGAGCTCGTGCAGCACCAGCCCCAGATTCTGGGCCATGTCGGCATGGAGCGGCCGGTCCTCGATCAGCAGACGGAGGCGCTCCGGGTCGTCGCCCACGTGCAGCCGCAAGGACCGGCTCGCGAGCTCGGCGAGGCCCGCTCCTTTCCAGCCCGAGGCGGTCAGAAGGTCATGCGTCGCCATGAGCGCCCGCATCTGGCCCTCGAAGCGCTCCATGAACTCGGCCGTCGTCCGGGCCCGGGCGCTGGTCTGATGCGCGATCGCCAGCACCAGGTTCAAGAGGTTCTTGACCCGGTGGCGCAGCTCGCGAAGCAGGAGTTCCCGCTGCTCTTCGGCCCGCCGTCGCTCGACGATCTCGTTCGCCAGGGAAAGGTTGGCCTCCCGCAGCTCGCGCGTGCGGTCCGCCACGGCCAGCTCGAGGTTCTGCCGGGCGCTCTCGAGGCGCTCCACGAGCTCGACGTTCTGCAGGCTGAGCTTCGCGGCGCGCTGCAGGGTGAGGTGGGAGAGATAGCCCATCGCCGAGATGCCGACGCCATAGAGCAGGGTGACCAGCGCCATGGTGCGCACGGTCGGATCCGCCTCGCCCGCGAGCCGCAGCCCATAGGGCAGAAGCGTCGCCCAGACGAAGGCGAAGAAGGCGGGCGGATGGCTCGGCAGGGTGGTGATGGCCCCACCCGTCATGCCTGCGAGCGCGAACGGGATGAAGAGCGGGCTCTCCTCCGGCCCGCCGAACAGGAAGCCGGCCATCCCCCAGACCGAGCCCGCCACCGCCGAGACGATCATCACCTCGTGGGCGGCGCACGGGCCCATGGTGATTTCCACCGAGCGCCACCGGACGAGCCAGAGCCCGGTGCGGGCGAGCTGGACCAGCAGGAGATAGCCGAGCCAGAGGCCGATCGCCTTCAACGGGACGGTCTGGCTCAAGACCGAGGCCGCGGCCACGCCCACGATGACGTTGAGGGCGGCGAGGAGAGGCTGTCGGCTCAGGAGGTCGTCGAGCAGGAGCTGCTCGGGCGAGATCGGGATCTCGCGCCACGATGCCGCCGGGACGAGAGGAAAGAGGTGGAGGCGACTGTGATTCCAGACCATCGCGGTCGGGTCCGCATCGCTGCGGCCCGCTTCCTCCGCTCTCGGAGCGCCCGGTCTCGGGCGGATCGTGCCGTTCGCGACCCCACGACAGGACGGCTCAGGATCGCGGATCGCCCCACCGAGCCGGAGCGAGCCCGAAGGGCATGATGCATCGTGGCTACGAATCTCGACCTCGGTCAACGGAAAGCGGCATCCCTTCGCCAATTTGCCGCATTGGGACCAAGCAAATGTCAGAGGGCGGGGCGGATGACGCCATCGACCGGCAATGAGCCCTTCTGCTCCGAGCATCGGCGATCCGCCGCATCCGTCCCGACAGATCGTGACGGATCGCTGCCCTTGGCTGGCACTGCCCGCTTGCTTCGTGCGCCGCGCCCGGCCATGATGGCGGCGGACGAAAGCCGGGTCGTTGCCGAAAAACCCGGCAGGCAAGGGTCGGGGAGGCGCATCATGCGCCTCCCTTTCCTTTCTGATCGCAGCGCCCGGTACCGAGAGCCGCTGCGGTCGTCGTCACGGCGCGCTCGAGCGCTGCGAGCGGCGCTCGAAGATCGCTGCCGGTGGCTGCCGCCCGTTCGATCGCTTCCGCACAGGCGCCGATGGCCACGAGCCCGAAGCTGCGGGCGGTGCCCTTCAGCCGGTGGGCGGTTCGGCACGCCGCCTGCCCATCGGCCTGCTGCTCCTGCAGCTCGCCCAGGCTGGCCCGGGCCTCGGCGAGCGCTCGCGCCAGGTAGGAGTCCCGCCTCTCGACCGGCATGTCGCCGAAGGTCGCCGCGACGAAGCTCCAGTCGACCGCCGTCTTTGGATCAGGCCCATCCTCCTCCCGCCCGTCGGCCGCGAGCAGGGCGGCGATCGTGGCGGAGAGCTGCGCCCAGACGATCGGCTTGCTCAGGCAACGGTCCATCCCGGCCGCGAGATAGCGTCGGCGATCCGCCTCGACCACGTTGGCGGTGAGCGCTATCGCCGGTGCGTGGCGGTTCGGGCCGGAGTCGGCGCGCAGACGGCGGATTGCCTCCTCGCCGTCCATGACCGGCATCTGGATGTCGAGCAGCAGAAGGTCGAACCGCTCGCGCGCAGCCCGCTCCAGGAACTCGGCGCCGTTCTCCGTCTGGACGACCTCGTGGCCGTGCCGGACGAGCATGTCGCGGAGCAGCTCCCGATTGAGCGGCGCATCGTCGGCGAGGAGCACGCGCAGCGGCGGCAGGTCGCGCAGGCCGGGCGGGACCGCGGCGGCAGGAGCCACATCGCGGCCCCGCTCGAGCATCACCTCGAACCGGAAGATGCTGCCGCGACCGGGCCGGCTTTCGACCTGGATCGTGCCGCCCATGGACTGGATCAGCCGGCGGCAGATGACGAGCCCGAGCCCGGTGCCGCCGAAGCGGCGCCCGATGCCGTCGTGCGCCTGGGAGAAAGGCCGGAAGAGGCGGCGCACCTCCTCCTCGCTCATGCCGATGCCGCTGTCCTGCACGCTGCAGGAGAGCCGGATCGTGCCGTCCGCCACGGGCTCCGTGGCGAGCCTCACCACGACCTCGCCCTTCTCGGTGAACTTGATCGCGTTGCCGACCAGGTTGAGCAGCACCTGCTCGAGCCGACGCGGGTCGCCACGCAGGGCCGGCGGTCGTGCCGGCCCGAGCCGGATGTCGAGGACGAGCCCCTTCTCTGCGGCCTTCACTTGCATGCTCGAGCGCACGCGCTCGACGACCTCGGCCGGATCGAAGTCCACCCGCTCGAGCCGGAGCTCGCCCGAACCGAGCCGCATGAAGTCGAGGATGTCGTCGATGATCGCGAGGAGGAGCCGGCCGGAGCGGCGGACATTGGTCACGTAGCGGTGCTGCGTCGGGTCGAGCGACGTGCCGGCCAGAAGGTCGGCCATGCCGAGCACGGCCGTCATCGGCGTCCTGATCTCGTGGCTCATGGCGGCGAGGAACCGATCCTTGGCCCGGCTCGCCACCTCGGCCGTCCGGCGCGCCTGCGCCAGATGACGCGCCAGGCGCTCGCGCTCGGCCAGCACGGCCGCGACCGGCAGGGTCGAGACCACCGCCACCACGAGACAGAGCTGCAGGTAGAGAAGCCGCTCGGCCGTGCCCGCGCCTGGGATCGGCGCCATGGGACCTTGCCCGTGCGTCGTGAGCCAGGTGGCGGAAATGCCCAGCGCCAGCAAGGTGGCGGTGACACCCGGTAGCCCGCTGCGGAAGGCCGTTAGCAGCAGGAGGGGGAAGATCACGAACATGAGCGGCATGTGCTGCTGGGTGAAGGTCAGGACGGTGACGATCGGCACGCTGCCGGTCAGCGCCGCCAGCTCCAGCGCCGGCCACACCCCCCGGCGCGGGCGTAGACAGGGGCTGGCCCAGCACAGAAAGAACGGAACCGTGGTGAGGAGGCCCAGGGCGTCGCCGACATACCAGCTCCACCAGGTCGCGCCGAACGAAGCATCCCCTGCCAGGGCGACGATGGCGGCTCCGGCGCTCGCGGCCAGCATCGGGGCCAGAATGCCCGCTATCCCCGCGAAGCGCGCGAGCCCGTCCATCGTGAGCAGCGAGGCGGCATCGAAGCCACTCCCCCGGCGCAACGCCGTGGCCGCCAGCACGGCCTCGCTCACGTTGCACGCCGCGAGCCCGAGCGCCATCCCTACCGGCATGCCGAGGAGCAGGTTGGCAGCGGCTCCCGCCACCACCGCCGGAGCGGCAGGCAGGAGCCGGCGCGCCGGCCGGCCGGCCTGCAGCATGGCCGCCAGCAGGATGCCGTTGGCCGGCCATACGGCCGCGATATCCCCGTTTTCGCGCGTCGGCACGATGGCGGCGACGGCGGCGAAATAGAGCAGCGCTGCCAGCATTGCCCCACCGAGCGTGCCGGGATCGCAGATCGGGCACTTCGGTGCCGCTGCGCGATCATCCTCAGGGATGCAGGACATGGCACGTCACCGGCTCTGGGGCACGACGCTACCCGTCGCCATCGGGGCCGGAGCGAAGGACGAACCCAACATCCGCGCGACCTGGCGCACCACGTCACCGCTCAGGATCGGTTTGGTCAGATACTCGACGGCACCCAGCGCCAAGCCATAGGCCACCTCCTCGCTCGCGGTGCAGGACGTGACCATGAGCACCGGGATTCCCGCCGTGCGCCGGTCGCGCTTGAGGCGCTGCAGCACCTCGAAGCCGTCGAGACCGGGCATCGTACGGTCGAGGACGATGGCATCCGGCCGGCCGGTCAGCGCCTTGTCGAGCCCTTCGGCACCGTCCGTGGCGGTGACCACCTCGTAGCCGTGATCCCGCAGCGTCTCGGCGAGGAAGCCCAAGAGGATACCGTCGTCGTCGACGAGGAGGAGCCTGGCTTTCTCCTTCGTCGGAGCGGGGACGGTATGATCGGACCGGCCACGGCCGGCCAGCAAGCGTCTCAACATCGACATCTCATCCGAATCGGGAACGTCCCGCCTGCCGGCGGATGCGAGAGCATCGGGACAGCCGCCCGCGCGGGGCCGCCCACTCTCGGCGAGCTTCCAGAAGGCCGGTCCGATCGTCGTGCCGGATGCCGACGGCGCGGCCGGCTTCGAGATCAGGCGGACGCTGCCGTGCCGGGCACCAGCCGCAGAAGGAGCGCGTGCAGCGCCTCCGTGGAGCAGGGCTTCACCAGACGGAGCAGGCTGCGCAACGGCGGCTCGTCGGTCGAGCCCTCGCAGCCGGTGATCAGGGCCGTGGGCACGCCCAAGGTGCCGAGAACCTGAGCGACCGGCACGGACCGCCCGTCCTGGAGTTCGAGATCGGGCAGGACCAGGTCGGGTCGCTGGCTGCTCGAGACACCGAAGGCCATCGCCACAGAGGCCACGGGTCCGAGCACGGCACAGCCGAAGCCGTGCAGCAGATCCTCGAGGTCGAGGGCGAGAAGAGGGTCGTCCTCGGCGATGAGCACTTTGCGCCCACCGAGGACGCTGTCCACGCTTTGCATGGTCGGCATCCTGGTTCGGCGGGGTCGGCCCTTCGCCGGCCCCGCAGCCGCCCGTCGCACCATAGAGCGCGATTGCCGGGCTTATATTCGCGTTTAGCGAGAAGGAGCTTAAACGGGTAAATCTAAAAAGTGTCTATCTTTATTGCCGCATGGTTGCGCGGCACGGCACCGGCGGCGGTCGTCCTCTCCGGCCGTCCCAGGCGAGCACGGAAACGGATGCCGCCATCGCTCGTCGTGCCGCCATTCGCCCCCTCGCGCCGAATGATCACCGCACCCGAGCTTCGGGCCTCGGTGGACTTCGCCCGCCGTTTCAAATTATCCTAAGGAGAATCCGGTCAGGGCAGGATATTCGACGCGTGTCCGACAACTTTCGCCGGCTCGACGCGGACGCAGGGGGCATCGTGGAGCCCGCCAGAACATGGTTCGCCGCCCTGCGCGACGGCGTTCGCCGATGCGCGGCCCGTGCGCGCCTTCCGTTCCGGAACGCTCGCCCCCCGCCGTCCGCAGCGCTCGCCGCCGACGGCGGCACGTCTCCCGCTGCGGCGGCCTCGAGCGAGGCGCAGTTCGCGCTGTTCGTCGAGCACGCGCCGGCGGCGATCGCCATGTTCGACCGCGACATGCGCTACCTCGCCGCGTCGCGCCGCATGACCGCCGATTACGGCCTTCCCGAGGGCATCGGCCTGATCGGCCGCTCGCATTACGAGATCTTCCCCGAGATCCCGCAGCGCTGGCGCGACATCCACGCCCGCGTGCTGGCCGGCGAGGAGCTTTCCTGCGACGAGGATCCGTTCCTCCGCGCCGACGGCCGCATGGACTGGATTCGATGGTCGATGCGGCCCTGGCGGGATGCGGCCGGCAATATCGCCGGGGCCACGCTGTTCAGCGAGGTGATCACCGGGCAGGTCGAGGCACGCCGGGCTCGGCAGGTCGTCGAAGCACGGCTCCGCGAGAACGAGGAGCGGCTGCGCCTGGCGCTCGAAGGCGCGCAGATGGGGATGTGGGTCTGGGAGGTCGGCACCGACCGCTCGGTCTGGAACGCGCGCGAGTTCGAGCTTCTGGGTGTCCCCGACACGGGCGGCGAGGTGGACACCGGCCGCTTCTTCGACTGCGTCCATCCCGACGACCTGCCGGAGCTGGAGAAGATCCTGGCCGAGGTGCTGCGGACCGGCGAGGACTTCGCCCACGAGTTCCGTGTCGTGCTTCCCGACGGAACCATACGCTGGCTCGCCGGACGTGGGCGGCTGCTCCGCGGTGCCGCCGGCGCGCGGATGCTCGGCACGAACTGGGACGTCACCGACAAGAAGCGCGCCGAGGCCGCGCTGCGCGAGAGCGAGGAGCATTACCGCTGCACCATCGAGCTGAGCCCACAGAACCCTTGGACCGCGGACCCGACCGGCGCCTTCATCAGCTTCACCGACCGGTGGCTGGAATGGACGGGGCAGAGCCGCGAGGATGCCGTGCGCCTGGGCTGGGCCCACGTGGTGCATCCGGACGACCTGCCGCGCTGCATGCAGCAGTGGGGGCACGCCGTCGCCACGGGCGAGCCGGCCGACGTGCGGTACCGCCTGCGCATGGCCGACGGCTCCTATCGCTGGATGCGTGGGCGCGCCTTCCCGCGCCGTGGCGAGCCTACCGCCGAGCACCCGGAAGGGCCGATCATCCGCTGGTATGGCACGACCGAGGACATCGACGATCAGATGCGCACGGAACAGCAGCAGCGGGAGCTGAAGATGGAGCTTCTGCACGCCACCCGGCTCACCACCATGGGGGAGATGGCGGCGACCCTGGCGCACGAGCTGGCTCAGCCGCTGGCGGCGACCGCCGGCTATGTCGAGGGCTGCGAGAGGCTGCTCCGGTCGGGCAGGCCGGATGCCCGCGAGCTCGTGCTGGCAGGCCTCGGCGAGGTGCTCCACCAAGCCACGCGCGCCGGCGAGATCCTGAAGCGCCTGCGCGGCTTCGTCCGCAAGGGCAGCGAGCACGAGACGGCGGCCCGCGAGCCTGCGGACCTCGATGCTCTGGTGCGCGAGGCCGCGGCCCTGGCCCTGGCGGGGGCCGACCGGCTCGGCATCCGCGTGATCTGGGAGCTGGCACCGAACCTGCCGCCGGTCGTGGTCGACCGGGTGCAGGTGTCGCAGATCGTCGTGAACCTCGTGCGCAATGCGGTGGATGCCCTGACCCAGGCATCGCGGCGGGAGCTGCGGATCGCCACGGCGATCACGGCCGACGGCGAGACCATCGCCGTCTCCTTCGCCGATTCCGGGCCGGGTCTGCCGCCCGAAGGAGGAGCCGGCCTGTTCGAGCCGTTCGTGACCACGAAGCACGACGGGCTGGGCCTCGGCCTCAAGATCTGCCGCTCGATCGCCGAGGCGCACGGCGGCCGGATCTGGGCCGAGCCGAACCAGGGCGGCGGCGCCGTGTTCACCTTCACCCTGCCGCTGTGACGGAACGAGGTCCGCTGTGCCGCCCGACGACCGCAGGCCCGTCGTGCTCGTCGTCGAGGACGACGAGGCGCTGCGCCGTGCGCTCGCCTTCAACCTCGAGGTCGCGGGCTATCGCGTGCGGGCCCACGAGGCGGCCGAGCCGCTCCTGGCCGAGCTGGACCGGATCGAGGCGGGCTGCCTAATCACCGACGTCCGGCTGCCCGGCATGGGCGGCCTCGAGCTGATCCGCGAGCTGGCCCGTCGCGGCAGCCGCCTGCCGGTGGTGGTCGTGACCGGGTTCGCCGATGTGCCGCTGGCCGTGGAAGCGATGAAGGCGGGGGCAGTCGATCTTTTGGAGAAGCCGTTGGCGCCGGGCGCACTCCTCGCCGTGGTCGAGCGGGCGCTGCGAGCATGCTCGGGGATACTGCGGCAGCAGGAGCAGGTCGAGAACGCGGCGGCCCGGATCGCGACCTTGTCCTCCCGCGAGCGGGAAGTGTTCGACGGCTTGATCAGAGGCCGGCTGAGCAAGCAGATCGCGGGGGATCTCGGCATCAGCCCACGCACGGTCGAGATCTACCGGGCCAATGTCATGGAGAAGCTCGGCACCCGCACGCTCGCCGAGATCGTCCGTCTCGGCGTCCTGCTGGAGCTGCAGGGGCAGCGCGAGCCGTAGCCGCTCCGGCCACCCTACGTAGCGGACCGGAGTTGCATCCCCGGCGCGAGCGGCCTTTCCTGCTCCGGTCGTTTCGGGACGACGGCGCGCCGACCTGCGGCACGAGCCGTCGGGAACCCGTTGCCGGCCGTCCCGAGCCGGATCCCGCACGCGTCGATCGGAGCGCGCTGATGGCACCCCCTGTGACGGTCTTCGTGGTCGACGACGACGAGGCGGTGCGACGCTCGATCGTGTTCTTGCTGGTGGCTGCCGGCTTTTCCGTCCACTCCTTCGCCAGCGGGGAGGAGCTGCTGGCCGCCTGCGACGATGGCAGCCGCGGCTGCGTGCTGCTCGACGTCGACATGCCGGGCATGGACGGCATCACCATTGCCGAGATGCTGCGCGCCCGCGGCAGCAAGCTCGCGATCCTGCTGATGACCGGCGGAAACGTCGCCCGTGCCGAGGCGCGGGCGCACGACCTGGGACTGAGGCCGATCCTGCAGAAGCCTTTGCTCGCGAACGTCCTGCTTCGGGCCGTTCGCGACGTGCTGGCGCGGCTTCCAGACTGATCCCGGCGGCTCTTCGGCCATGATGCCTCGTTGCGGTGCAAGCGAGCCACCGACCCGGTATCCGTCTTCCGTGCCCGCCCATGCTCCCCGCCAGCAAGCCGGTACGTATCAGCCCTTAGGTGAAGTCGGGCGCGTTCCCGGGAAGAATGCAGCTTACGTCCGGCGATGATCTGGTTCTCCGTCGGGCCGCCAGGGCCGATACCGGGGTTCTCCAGCCTTCGATCGTCGCCCTTGGGATCGGAACGATGCTGCCGCCAGCCGGCCGTCGGTCACGGCTCGACCGCGAACCCATGCCCGGGTCCCGCCGACAGGGAACAGTGCCACTGCACCCCGCTCCCGCCGGCAACCCGACCGCCGAAGGACGGCCTTCATGCGCCATCGTCCCATTCCCGCAGCTCCGTCCTCGGGCAACGAGCAGCCGGACACCCGCGGCCCGCTCGTGCTGGTGGTGGAGGACGAGGCCCTGACGGCCCTCGATCTCGAGTACACCTTGCTCGACGCCGGCTACAGGGTCCTCGGTCCTGCGGGCCGGGTGGAGGACGCGCTGGGCCTCGTCCGCTCGACGCGCCCGGATGCGGCCGTGCTGGACGTGAGCCTGGCCGGCGACTTCGTGTGGCCGCTGGCCGCGATGCTGCGGCTCATCGCGGTGCCGTTCCTGTTCTACACGAGCTTCATCCGGTCCGATTTCCCGGAGAGCATGTGGGACGACGCCCTGCTCCTGCCGAAGCCGGCATCCCCGCAGCGCATGCTCGAGGCGGTGGCCAGCCTGTTCGTTCCGGCCGGATGAGCCACCAGGCACGGGGACCGGACGGGACCGGCCCGCCCGCAGAGCACGAAAGCACGATCATGGGTTGGCCGGAATGGCTCCAGATTCTCTCGTTGGCTCTGCTCGTCCTCGGCATCGGCCTCTGCCTCGTCGCGCTCTGGCTCGAACGGAACGACAGATGACCGACGATCGACCGGACGAAGCGCTGGTCGATTCCCGTGCAACGCCGACCGGCATACGATCGAAAGGGCTGCGGAAAAGCGACGCGCCGCGCTTGCGCGCGGCGAGAGGCTGCCCCACTGCTCGGGGCAGCGGGAACGAGCAAGAACAGGACGGCGACGCGCCTGCATCGCGGTGCCCGAGGAGAGCGAGCATGCCCGAGACGTTCGAGCCCGATCCGGCCGAGCTCGGCCGGGCGCTGGCGGATCTGCTCGAGCGGAGCCGGCGGGTGGCCCGGACCTTTCTGAAGCGCCGGGTCGAGGAGGACGGCTTTCGCATCCCCGACCCGAAGATCGTCGGCAACGCCTTCGCCGCGCTCTCGCAGGCGCTGCTCGCCGAGCCCGAGAAGCTCGAGCAGGCGCAGCAGCAGCTCTGGCAGCGGATGGGCGAGCTCTGGCAGTACGGGCTGCGCCGGGCCGCCGGCGAGCGGATAGCACCTCCGATCGCGCCCGACCCGGCCGACAAGCGGTTCAAGGACGAGGCCTGGAGCGAGGACGTCGTCTTCGATTGGATCAAGCAGTGCTATCTTCTGGCCGCGCGCTGGCTCCAGGACACGGTGGGTGCGGTCGAAGGGCTCGAGCCGAAGGTCAAGGAGAAGGTCGCATTCTACACCCGTCAGCTCGCGGACGCGCTCTCACCCACGAACTTCGCGCTCACGAACCCGGCCGTACTGCGGCGCGCCGCCGAGACCAAAGGCGAGAGCCTCCTGAAAGGGCTCGAACACCTGCTCGCCGATCTCGAGAAGGGCAAGGGCGAGCTTGCGATCTCGACGACCAGGGAGGATGCTTTCATCGTGGGCGGGAACCTCGCGACCTCGCCCGGCAAGGTGATCCTCGAGAACGAGCTCATGCAGCTCGTCCAGTACGCGCCCTCGACCGAGCAGGTCCACAAGCGGCCGCTCCTCGTCGTCCCGCCCTGGATCAACAAGTTCTACATCCTCGACCTCCAGCCCAGGAACAGCTTCATCAAGTATGCGGTCGACCAGGGCTTCACCGTGTTCGTGATCTCCTGGGTCAACCCCGGCCGGGAGCTCGCGCACAAGACCTTCGAGAACTATCTCGAGGAAGGCCCGCTCGCGGCGCTCGATGCCATCGAGCGGGCGCTCGGCGAGCACGAGACGACGGTGATCGGCTACTGCCTCGGCGGCACGCTCACGGCCTGCCTCCTCGCCTGGCTCGCGGCCAAGGGCGAGGACCGCGTCAAGGCCGCGACCTTCCTCACCACCATGACCGACTTCGCCGACCCCGGCGAGCTCGGCGTGTTCATCGACGACGAGCAGCTCGATCTCATCGAGCGGCACATGCAAAAGAAGGGCTATCTCGAGGCGCGCCACATGCAGAAGGTGTTCAGCCTGATGCGCGCCAACGATCTGATCTGGAGCTTCGTCGTCAACAACTATCTCATGGGCCGCGAACCGCCCGCGTTCGACCTCCTTTACTGGAACGCCGACGGCACGCGCATGCCCTGCATGATGCACAGCTTCTACCTGCGCAGCATGTACCAGAAGAACCTCTTGGCGCAGCCCGGCGGGATCGTGCTCAAAGGTGTCCCGATCGATCTCGGACGGATCGAGGTGCCCTGCTACTTCCTCTCGACCAGGGAGGACCATATAGCCCCCTGGGCCTCGACCTATCGCGGCTCCTTGCGGTTCGGCGGACCGGTGCGGTTCGTACTCGGCGGCTCGGGCCACATCGCGGGCGTGATCAACCCGCCCTCCTCCACCAAGTACGGCTACTGGGTGAACCCGCGCCAGCCGGCGGACCCGGCGGTCTGGCTCGCGCGTGCCGAGCACAAGGAGGGCTCGTGGTGGCCGGACTGGCGGGCATGGCTCGCACGACGTAGCGGCCGGAAGGTGCCGGCCCGGGATCCCGCCCGCGGCAGCCTGCCGCCGATCGAGGATGCACCGGGCCGCTACGTGAAGGTCCGCGCTAGCGACTGAGATGGATCCCGGGCCGGCACGAGATGACAAATCGTCCATACACGATGCGCGCAGGAATAAGGACAGCGGAAGCGCCGTCTATCGGACAGGCGATCTGGAGCCGGGACGGCCGGTGCCCTGGGTTGGAGCAGGGCCAGGATGCGCGGTCCGAGATGTGCAGGCGCTTCGGCGCTGCTGTCGGTCCCGTTCGGGTCCGCGGCAGGTACAATGGGCATCCGTTGCGCGCTTCCCGATCCGCCTCCAGGACGCCTAGCGTTTCCGCCCAACCGCCTAGGCTCCGTCGGCCCGGCCGACGGAGCCGTCCTTTCGTCGGGACCGGAACGGCACGAGGGGGAAACGTTCCGAGTCGATCGGCGTGCTGCAACGATAAGCGAAGGCGATGGGCAGGACATGGCGGGGACGCACGGTAACCTGGAGCGCGACAAGCTCACGCAGGATCTCACCACCCATGTCGCCGCGCTGCGGCGCTATGCTCTCGTCCTCGCGGGCGACCCGCATGAAGCCGACGATCTCGTTCAGGAATGCCTGAGCCGCGTGCTCGGCCAGATGCGCGCATGGCGACCGGTGCGCGATCTTCGTGCCTATCTGTTCGCTACCATGCACAACGTGTTCATCGACGCGACCCGGAAGCGACGGAGCCGGGTCGATCACGTTCCAATCGAGGACGTCATGGCGACCTTGTCGCTGCCGGCGAACCAGACCCGGCGGCTCGAGGTCCGCGACCTCCTGCAAGCGCTCGCGGCCCTGCCCGAGCAGCAGCGCGAGGTGGTGCTCCTGGTCGGCCTCGAGGGCATGAGCTATCTCGAGGCCGCCCGCGTGCTGGACGTGCCGATCGGAACCGTCATGTCCCGTCTCTCCCGCGGGCGCGAGGCCCTGCGCCAGCTCATGACGCAGGGCTCCGTCACGCGGCTCCGCGTGGTCAAGTAGCCATGTCTGCAAGCCATTCATCCTCGGCGGTCAGCGAGCAGGATTTGCATGCCTTCGTCGACGGCGAGCTCGACGGGCGCCGTTACCGCCGGGTCGTCGCCCATCTCGCCGTCGATTCCTTCGCTGCCGAGCGGGTGAGCGACTTCCTGCGCCAGCAGGGCGAGCTCAAGGCGCTTCGCGAGCGGCTCGACGATCGCGGCTACGTTCCCGACTCCCGCACGGACGAGCTGATCCGCGAGCTCGCCGGCGCCATGCGCCACCGCCGGCGTGTCCGCATGGGCCTTGCCGGCTCGGGGCTCGCGGCGGCATGCCTGGTCAGCTTGTGGGTGGTCTGGGGCCCCCCGCCCGGCCAGGTCGCCGAGCATCTGACCTGGCCGCCGCTCGTCCTCAACGCCGGACCGCAGGTCCTGTTCGGGCGCGATCCTTTCGGTAATACCCAGCTCGCGGCGAGCGAGGGCCTCGACGGCACCGGCCTCGACCAGCAGCTCGCCGCCTACTCGGTCCGGCGACCCGATCTCGCTGCCTACGGCCTCCACTTCGTCGGCGGCAACGCGCTCCAGGGCGGCGAGACGCCGGCAATCCGTCTGGTCTACGAGGACAAAGACGGCCGGCGCGTGTTCCTGTTCGTGGGTGCCGTCGGCAGCGATGCCGATGTCGCGCTCACGCTCGTGCCCGAGGGGCACATCTCCTTGAACTGGCGGCGCGGCTCCCTGGTCTTCGCCCTGATCGGCCCCAAGGAGAGCCAGCAGCTCCTCGACGCCATGCGGGCGACCGGCGAGTTCCTGTCCCCGCCGACACCACCCGGCGAAGGCGAGATCGCGGCTACGGCCGAACTGTCGGCGTCCGTGCCGCCGGCAAACGCCGTGAAGCCGACATCCCTGCCCTCGGCGACGGAACCGGTCGCCACGGTCGGCCATGCCGGCGGCACGATCGGCCATCCTCCCGCTGCCGTGCCGGAGCCTTCGGCGACCCCGCTCCCCGCTGCCGCCACCAACGCTGCCGAGAACCGGCCGAAGTCCCTCTGAGGCCGGAAGCACGAGCGCCTCCCCCGGCTCACGACACCCGCGCAGCGGCCATGGCAGGTCCACGGCCGCCGTTCGCGCTTTCCGGACGCCGTGCCTCGTCCGGCACGGGTTTTCCACAGAGTTCGGGACAAACCTGTGCATGGCGGTGTGGGAGAATCGTGACCGTTCCAAGGACGAGAACACGGAGCTCCCTTCCGCCTGAGGATAGCGGGAACAACGGGTGCAAACGGCCCGCCCACGGGCAAGGTGAAGAAACGACGACGGCCCGGTCGTGGCGCCCGGGCCGTCCGAATCGGGGAGCCGGAGCCGCTCCAAGACGGACGGGCGCTGCATCCCACCCGTCCGGCGGATGAAGGGCTCAGGACGAGCCCTGCTTGTCGGCGAGCAGGGCGTCGAGGTCGGCGCCGAGCCGGTCGCCCACATAGGGCGAGACCTTGTAGGCCCAGCCATGCACGCGCGCATCGAGCTCGGCCGCGCGCTCCGCCGCCGGCTTCTCGGCCGGCTTCGCCGCGTCGCCTGCGGGCTTCGCCTCGGTGCCGGCCGGTGCCACCGCGGGCGGCGGGGCGGCGGCGGGATCGAGCGCGGAGACGGCGAGCGTCACCCAGCGCTCGGCGGCATCGCCCTCGCCGATCCTGGCCTCGGTCACGTCCACGGCGAGGCCGTCGAAGGTCTCGTAGCGGCTGTGGCGCGCGTTCGGCGGCAGCGCCAGTTCGGCTGCGGGCTTCACGTCCTGCAGGGTGAGGAGCCCCAGGGAGCCTGCGACCTGCTCGACCTTGTCGCGGTCGATCTCCCGACCCTCGGGCGCAGTCGCCTCGACCGTATAGGGCAGCGTGTCCGTGTCGGGCCGGTGGATCCGAATCGGGTTCGGGCTGTCGACGCCGAGCGTCACGCGGGCGATCTTTCCCATCGGCAGATCGATCACCTCCCGCTCGACCAGATCGAGCCCGTCGCCCGGCAGCTGGAGCGAGCCGGCGGCGAGCCAGGCCTGCGGCTCGCCCGCGCGCCGGACGTAGACGCCCGAGCGCCCGCTGCCGTAGAGGCCGGGCTTGCTCTTGCCGACCACGGCGGCGGCGACGGGCTTGCCGTCCTTGTCCAGAAGCTCGACCGCGCGCGACTTCGCGTCCTTGCCGCCTGCCGGATCCTCGAGCTCCAGGCGCTTCAGCCGGTCGGACTGCGCCGTCTTGGCCTCGACGAGCTGGAGGCCGGCCAGGCCCAGCACGAGCTTCCTGACCTCCTCCGCCTTGACCGGATAGCCGCCCTTCTCCTGGAGCTTCCAGCCCTTCTCGTCGGCGACGACCGTGATCGTCCTGGCGTCGGGACCGGTGATGCGGACGGTGCGCACCTCGTTCACCCGGTCGATCAGGCCGGGAAGGAAAGCGGTCGCGGCCGGCTGCGCCGTCACCGGCACGTCGCGGCTCACGACGGCACCGATGGCCAGTACCAGGCTCACGGCGGTGGCACCGGCCAGGATCACGAAGTTCCTCGGTGACATGGCTCGTCCTCCGGCTTCAGGCGTGGGCCGTCGTATCGAAGCGGCGGCGGTAGCGCGCGCGCTGGACGACCGCCATGACGATCGCCAGCGCCGCCACCAGAAGCGGCACGGCTGCGATGTTGATGAACCGGATCCGATCGCGCAGATCCTCGATGTCCTTTCTGAGCGCGTGCTGCACGTCGCGCAGCTCGCGCCGCGTCTCGAGAAGCTGGCCGCGGAAGCTCTCGATCTCCTTCTTCTGCGCGTCGCTGAGCAGATTCCCTTCCTCCCCCGCGCCGCTGTCCGCCGGCTTCAAGGCGCTCAGCTTCTGCTGCAGATCGTCGAGCTTCTGCTGCAGCTCCTGCTCCTTCGCCCGGTACTGCTGCTCGGCCGCGCGCCGGATCTCGGCGACCTTGGTGAACGGCCGGAGCGTCACGTCGCGCCCGCGCAGGCTCAAGAGCGCGTCGCTGCCGACGAGATAGTCGAGCGCGTTGGCGACGAGGTTGCCGTTGTCGGCGAGCGGCACCGTCACCTGCTGGCCCAGCATGCGCTGGTTCGCGAGCCAGTTGCGGTCGTCCAGAAGGTCGCTGTCGGCGATCAGGATGATCTGGGCCGGCGACTTGCTCTCCTTGAGCTGCTCGGCCCCGCCGCCGGCCCCTTCCGGCGCCTTGTCGAAAGCCGACTTCACGGGCCCGCTGATCCTGGCCGCGAGCACGAGCTCCTGCCCGCCGGGCTTGTAGTCGCGCATGATGGCGTAAGGATCGGGGTAGACCCGGACCTTGTCGGCATCCATCACCTGCGCCGAGGCACTCGAGCGCATGAGCGGCGTGAAGCTGGTCGTGGCCCCCTCCCTGGGCTTGAGGAAGCCCGCGGTCGCGAGGTTCACGCGGTTGAGCTCGGCCGTGATCACCTCGTCCTTCGCGAGCCTGCTCTGGTCGACACCGAGCCAGGGCAGGTAGTCGATCACCTGCTCGCGCCCGCCGCTCGGGAATACGACCTGCCGCGCCAGGTCGGGATCGGCCACGATCTTGTCGTGATCGAAGGTGACACCCCAAGCCGGCAGCAGCTTGCCGAGATCGGAGAACGTGTCCTCGGGCATGCCGGGTGGCCGGCGCACCGCCTGCGCCTCGGCGTGCGGATCGACGAAGGCGAGCACCTTGCCGCCGCGCATGACGAACTGGTCGATGGCGTAGAGCGTCTTCTCGCTGAGCGCCTGTGGATGGACCAGCATCAGGACGGCGACGTCGTCGGCGATGCGGTCGATGTCGCCGCCGATCGTCCTGACCTCGAAGAACTCCTGGAGCTCCTGCATCACCTGCCAGGGTCGGTACTGCTGGGCCGGGTCGCCGTTCATCGGCAGGCTGGTCAGGAGCGCCACGACCGGCTTTTCCGGATGGGCCAGGTTCCAGACCATCCGGGTGAGATCGTACTCGAGAAAGCTCTCGCGGTCGGGCGAGAGCACGGGAATCACGTCCACGTCGTCCGTGGTGTTGGTGCCGGCGATGCCAAGATAGCCACTGGCCCCACCGCCGCTCTCGGACTGGATCGGCTGCAGGCCGAAGCCCACGGCACGGTCCTCCTCGGTCGAGAACGGCTCGGGGTCGATGTACTCGACCGTGATCTTGCCGTTCGACGCGTCGGCGTAGGTGCGCAAGAGATCGTGCACCCGGTCGGCGTAGGAGCCGAGGAACGGGTTGGCGTCCCGCAAGGAGCGCGAGGCGTAGAGCCGGAGCGTGATGGGCTCCTGGATCTTCCCGAGGAGCTGCTCGGTGCCTTGTGAAAGCGTGAACTGGTGGTTCTCCGTGAGGTCGAGCTTGAGGTTCCTCAAGGAGAGGCTGCCGAAGGTGTTGAGGGCGAAGAACAGGACGACGGCGAGAACGATGCCGGCGACCGTGAGCCGGCGCCGGTCGGGCGATGCTAGCTGCATGTTCGGGCTCCCTCAGGCCGCCTTCTTGAGATCGACGAGCAGCGTGTTGATCAGAAGGCAGATCACGATCAGCGACACGAAGAAGAGAAGCGTGGCGAGATCGATCACCCCCTTCATGAGCTGCCCGAAGTGGGTGATGAAGCTGAACGAGGCCACCGTGTCGACCACGACCGGCGGTGCCCAGGGCCTGAACGCCGCGAGCACGAGGTCCATCCCGCTCATGAGGAACAGGAAGCAGGCCGCCGCCCCCACGACGAAGGCGATGACCTGATTCTTGGTGAGGGCCGACATGCAGGCGCCGATGGCGATGAACGCCCCCGCCATCAGCCAGGAGCCGAGGTAGGAGACGAGGATGACGCCGTTGTCGGGGTCGCCCAGCCAGTTGACCGTGAGCCAGATCGGGAAGGTCAGCAGAAGGGCGATGCCGGCGAACACCCAGGCGGCGAGGAACTTGCCGAGAACGGCCGAGAACGTCGTCGTCGGCAGGGTCATGAGAAGCTCGATCGTGCCGGAGCGCCGCTCCTCCGCCCAGAGCCGCATGGCGATCGCAGGAACGAGGAAGAGATAGAGCCAGGGATGGAAAAGGAAGAAGGGTGCGAGATCTGCCTGACCACGCTCGAAGAAGTTGCCGATGAAGAAGGTGAAGGAGCCGGTCAGCGCCAGGAAGATGACGATGAAGACATAGGCGAGCGGGGTGGCGAAATAGGCCCGAAGCTCGCGCTTGAAGATCGTGAGCACCGCATGCATGACCATCATCCGCCCGTCAGTGCGCCGAGGACGCCATGGTGAGATCGCGGAACACGTCGTCGAGGCGGCCCTGCTCGACGACGAGCTCGTCGACGGCGACACCGCTCTCCCGGATCAGGTCCGCGATCGGATGGCCGATGTCGCGCCCCGGCTCGGGCAGGGCCAGAAGCGTAGCGACACCGTTGACCGCGCCCACGGTCTCGACGCCGCGCACGCCGGGCAGAGCCATGAGCCGCGGTTGGAGGACCGGCTGGAGGTTGGCGTTGAGCGTGAGACGGACCGCGTTGTGATAGCGGGAGCGGCGCTTGAGCGCATCGGGCCGCTCGTCGGCCACGACCCGGCCGCGGGCGATCACCACCGCCCGGGTGCAGATCGCCTCCACCTCCTCCAGGATATGGGTCGAGATGATGATCGCCTTGTCCTCGGCCATCTCGCCGATGAGCTGCCGGACACCATGCTTCTGGTTCGGGTCGAGGCCATCGGTCGGCTCGTCGAGCACCAGCACGGGCGGGTCGTGCATGATCGCCTGGGCGATCCCGACCCGGCGTTTGAAGCCTTTGGAGAGCGTCTCGATCGGGCGGTGCACCACCTCCTCGAGCTGGGTCCGCGCGATCGCGGCATCGAGCCGCTGCCGGCCTTGCGCCCCCTCGAGGCCGCGCATCTCGGCGATGAACCGCAAGAAGGCGAGCACGGTCATGTCGCCATAAAGAGGAGCGCCTTCGGGCAGATAGCCGATCCGCCGCTTGGCCTCGATCGGGTCCTCGACCACGTCGTGGCCCAGTACCGAGGCGGTGCCGCTCGTGGGCGCGAGGAACCCTGTGAGCATGCGCATGGTCGTGGACTTGCCGGCGCCGTTGGGCCCGAGAAAGCCCAAGACCTCGCCGCGCTCCACCGTGAAGCTCACCTCCTCCACGGCATGCACCGGCCCGAAGCGTTTGGCGAGCCGGTCGAGACGGACCATCTCCGTCATTCCCCTGCACCTCCTCATCTGCGGTCTCGGGCACAGCACCCGGTCTGTTCCAGGCGCGCGCGTGTTAGCATTCGTCTTGTTCGGCTGCCAGTCCCTGCCGCCCGCGCAGATACGAACGCCGGGATGACCGTTCAACCCCTCGCCGAATGACAGTTTCGCGAGTCATGGGGTCGCACCGGCCGCAGCTGGGACGGCTTCTCCGTCCCGAACCCGAGAGATGCGGGCGGCTTCAGTCGACCGCCTTGCCGACGACGATCAGGCTCTGGCTCCACTCGACGATCTCGTCGCGGCCGTCACGGTCGAGGTCCGCCACGACCGGGAACGCCGACCAGCGATCGTAGGAGTAGGGATACTGGCCCGGCACCTCCTGGACCTTGGTGCCTTTGAGATTCCAATACCAGAACTTGGTGAGGCGCATCCCGCCCGACCGGTCCGCCACCTGCGCGAACTGGCCGACCAGATCGTCGCTGCCCTGCGCACCGTCGAGATTGGCGTTCTGGATCGGGATGAAGCTGCCGATCATGCCCGTCGCGAACGTCTTCAGGATTCTGCCGCTGCCGTCGAGCATGTAGACCTTAGGAGAGGCGACGGTCCCCTTGGATCGCACCGTGATCGTGGGTGTGACAGCGTTCGGGTCGAGCCATGCCACCCCGAGATGCTGCGGGTTGTCGATCACCGATTTCGGCTTCGTCCAGAGCACGGTGCAATCGTCCACATCGACCATCTGCAGGCCGGACGCGCCCACGACGATCGCTTCCATCCCGCTGCGCGCCGGAACGAAATCGGCGACGTTCACCGCGTCCGCATGATCCGAGCCCCAGAACGGGAAGCGGCAGCGCTGCGTGCCGTCGACGTTGAACAGGTGCCGGCCGACGAAGATCGCTTCGGCGTAGCCGTCGAAATTGGCGTCGACCGGATAGACGTAGTGCCCGGCGTTGCAGGTGTTCCGGTCCCACAGCTTGTTGAGGCGGAGATCGTAGGCGACCGTCCGCGCCCAGTAGTCGGTGAAGTTGTGATCGCAGCTATCGGGTGCTTTGACGCGATGCGAGACCAGGATGATCGGATCGGGCCGCCCGGTCACGTAGAACACGCCGAGCTGACAGATGTCGCTCTTCGGCGCGTCCAGATCCACCTGCCGGACGATGCTGCCGTTGGTGCCGCGGCGGATCACCAGCCGCTTGCTGCCGGTGGCGTGGTTGGCCCAGCAGTGGATGATCTCCTGCTTCCGGTCGCCGTCGATGTCGAGGACGGCGAGCGTGTCGCGATGAACGGTGTCCTTGTGCACGCGGCCTTTCGGGTCGTCGATCTGCCAGCGCTTGGTGCCGTCGGCATTGTAGATCCGCATGAAGCGGTAGCCGTTGTAGTGCAGGAACGCGTAAGAGCCGTTCCCGTCTACGTCGATCGGATAGACGTTGCCCCGGACATTGGCGAGCGGATCGCCGTCGAGATCGATTCTCGCGATCACCCGCATCTGCAGCGTGCCGGTCCGCTCCGGCTGGAGCTGCCTTCTGAGCGGGACATAGTTGATGCTGCGCTCGCCGTTGCGATGGAGCTGGATGCGCTGGATCTTGGGATCCGACGCCGGCGGCGTCTCCACTCCCGCGGCATGGGCGTCGCCGGCGAGCAGGCCGGGAGTGCCGGCGAGCAGCAGACATGCCATACCCAGAGAGCGGACAAGATGCACGAGACGTGCGGCGATGCGAAGACCGCCCTTTGCGTATTGTGATGACATTAGGCCTTTTCCTCGGGCGTTCTTGATGCCGCGGCAGCCGGTCCTCGGGATGGGACCGGACGGCAGCGGCGGCCTCTCTGGCGCGTGAGTCTTGGCGACGGCGCCGACGCACGGGTGCCGGCCTCAGGCAGCGTTCCACGTCAGGTGGCGGTCACGTTCTATGACCAGGCGCATCGCTTATCGCGTTAAGCGACCAGGAGTTGGCGTATAACAACTTTCTGGAATTCCACTGTCAAGCGATCAAGGGCAAAGCGTTCAACTTGTCGCTGGTGCGC
Source organism: Benzoatithermus flavus (assembly GCF_037908215.1). Taxonomy (NCBI): domain Bacteria; kingdom Pseudomonadati; phylum Pseudomonadota; class Alphaproteobacteria; order Geminicoccales; family Geminicoccaceae; genus Benzoatithermus; species Benzoatithermus flavus. The sequence goes on from NZ_JBBLZC010000030.1 coordinate 49,091, forward strand.
GCATGAACGGTCCGGACGGTCCTTCGGGCAGGGCTAACCGACGCCGTCTGCCGCGACGAGATGCCTCCGTTGACCCAGATCAAGGCGCGCTCCGGCGACGGGTTCTAGGTGCGGGATGGCATCCACAGCAGCGGCTCGAGCGGACGATGAGGCAGGAACTGATCCGGTGGTTCGAGAGCAGCCGTGTACCGCGCTACACGAGCTACCCGACGGCGCCGCATTTCGGCCCGGCGATCGGCCCCGGGCAGCATGCGCTCTGGCTGCAGCGGATAGCACCCGACGAGCCGGTCTCGCTCTATCTGCACGTACCGTTCTGCCGGGTCTTGTGCTGGTACTGCGGCTGTCACACGCGGCTCACCCGCGATCAGGGCCGGATCGACGCCTATGGCGCGAGTCTGCGGGCCGAGATCGACCTGGTCGCCGCCCAGCTCGAAGGCCGACTGCCCTTGACCCACCTGCACTGGGGCGGCGGCACGCCGACCACGCTCGGGCCCGAGGGCTTCCGCGTCACGATGCGGAAGGTGCAGGAGCACTTCCGGGTGCTGCCGGAAGCCGAGCTCGCGGTCGAGCTCGATCCGCGCACGGTCGATGCGGCCATGCTCGACGCGCTGCGGGACTGCGGAATCAACCGGGCGAGCCTGGGCGTGCAGTCGTTCGATCCCACCGTCCAGAAGGCGATCAACCGCATCCAGAGCTTCGCGGTCACGGCCGAGGTGATCGAGGGACTGCGGGCGCGCGGCGTACCGGGGGTCAACGTCGATCTGCTCTACGGCCTGCCGCACCAGACCGTGACGAACTGCCTCGATACCGTCCGCCAGGTCGCGAGCTTGCGGCCCGACCGGATCGCCGTCTTCGGCTACGCCCATGTGCCGGGCTTCAAGCAGCACCAGCAGATGATCGACGAGGCGGCCCTGCCCGACGCGGCCGAGCGCGTGGCGCAGTACGAGGCGATCGGCGACGCGCTCGTGGCCGAAGGCTATGTCCGGATCGGCCTCGACCATTTCGCCCTGCCGCACGACGCCATGGCGCAGGCCGCGGCCGCGGGCACGCTGCGGCGCAACTTCCAGGGCTACACGACCGATCCGGCGGGCACGCTGATCGGCCTCGGCGCCTCCTCGATCTCGAGCTTCCGCGAGGGCTACATCCAGAACGAGGTCGACCTCAAGGCTTGGCGCGACGCGGTCAGGGCCGGGCGCCTGCCGACCGCGCGCGGGGTGGCGCTGACGGCCGAGGATAGGCTCGTGCGCGACGTCATCGAGGCCCTGATGTGCCGGGGCGAGGTCGATCTCGCCCGGATCGCCGCGGCGCACGGAATGCCGGTCGCGGCCTGCGAGCCCGATCCCGAACGGATGGCGGAGCTGCTCCGGCTCGGCATCGTGCGCCGCGACGGCAGCCGGGTGATCGTGGCGGAGGACTGCCGGGCGCTGCTGCGCGTCGCGGCCGCAGCCTTCGACCGCTATCTCGCGGCCGGCGCGGGGCGCCACGCCGTCGCGGTCTGACCTCGCCCGGCCTTGCGGCCAAAGGCCCATGCGCGCATGACACAACCCGAGCCGGGTGGCCGCAAAGGCGCGGCCGCCGCGCGATCGGGGAGAAGATCGATGAGCGATGGGGCCGTGGCGGTCGTGGCCGGTGTCGGGCCGGGCCTGGGGCTCGCCGTCAGCAACCGTTTCGCCGATGCCGGCTGCCGGGTGGCAATGCTGGCGAGGCGGGCGGATGCGCTGGAAGCCATGGCTGCGGCCCGCAGCGACGGCAGGCTGCTGCCGTTCCCCTGCGACGTGACCGAAGCCGAACAGGTGGAGGAAACGTTCGCCCGGATCGGGCGCGAGCTCGGCGTGCCCGAATGCGTCGTGTTCAACGCCGGCGGCTGGGTCAGGATCCCGATCCTCGATCTCGATCCCGAGACGTTCGAGCGGAGCTGGCGGGCAGGCTGCTTCGGCGGCTTCCTCGTCGGCCGGGCCGCGGCGCGGGCGATGGTGCCAGCGGGCCACGGCACGATCCTGTTCACCGGCGCCACGGCGTCCCTCCGCGGCGGAGCCGGCTTCGCCGCGTTCGCTGCCGGCAAGTTCGGGCTGAGGGCCGTGGCCCAGAGCATGGCGCGCGAACTCGGGCCGCAGGGCATTCATGTCGCCCACGTCGTGATCGACGGGCAGATCATGAGCCCGCGCTACGCCAGGCTCGCAGCCGAGCGCGGGCCGGACGCGCTGCTCGATCCGGCCGCGATCGCCGAGGTCTATCACCAGCTCCATCTTCAGCCGCGCAGCGCCTGGACCTTCGAGCTCGAGCTCAGACCCTGGTGCGAGCGGTTCTAGCGCCGGGCCGCCGTGCCTCGGCGAGCGGCTGCTCTCGTGAGCGACGTCCTGGTCGGGCGTGCCGTCAAGGACCGCGCGGGCGGCGGGGCAGGCCGGCGAGACGCGGCCGGGCCGGCGCCGGCGCGGCGGCGCCGGCCGACAGCAGCGCGCACCCGGCGGGCTCGCTGCCGAGCCGGCGGGCCAAGCGGACCGC
>NZ_JBBLZC010000103.1:0-628 GCF_037908215.1 Benzoatithermus flavus
TGCAGCTTGCCGAGTTGGCGGTAATGCAAAATATGTTCGACGATTTCATGGTGCGGTGCAAGCTTCTCAAGCACATCGGCTGAAGTCGAATAGCCGGTTTTTGTCTTTTTCAACACCGGGAGCTGCAGCTTGTCAAATAAAATCGTCCCGAGCTGTTTCGGCGAGTTAATGTTGAACTCTTGGCCGGCGAGTTCGTAAATGCGCCGCTCGACCGCCTGCAGCTGCTCGGTGAGCTCCGCCCCCATCTGTTCAAGCCGCTTCGTGTCCACTTTCACTCCAGTAAATTCCATATTGGCCAAAATGCCAGCCAGCGGCTGTTCGAGCTCGGTCAGCAGCCGATCTTGTTCGTTGCGGCGCAGTTCGTCCATCAACGGCTCTTCAAGCGCCCAAATGGCCGCCGCCTTGCGGGCAAGATGCTCGGCAAGCATCGGTTCATCAGGAACCGTCCGCTTCGCTCCTTTTCCATAGACCGCCTCATCCGATCGCACCGCCTCGTACTGATGCATTTTCGCCACCGCGGCAACGTCGCCCGCCGCCTGCGCCGGATCGAGCAAGTAAGCGGCCAGCAACAGATCGAACACGACGCCGCGCAGTTCGATTCCTTTCCATTTTAACGCGACGGCCGCCC
>NZ_JBBLZC010000031.1:0-49945 GCF_037908215.1 Benzoatithermus flavus
CCCGCCGTGGTCGGCTGATTGGTCTTCGACCCGCATCGAGGACCGGCATTCCTACACCACGCCCAGGGGCACGATCGGGATCGAGGCGCTACGGCAGGCGGTGCCGGCCTTCAAGGAGCGCTGCGACCGGGCCCGGATCGTCGAGCGGCACGGCTACAAGACCCCGCGCGGGTGCGCGCCGAGCAGCTTCAACCCGCGCTCCTGGCCGCCTAGGCTTCAACCGAGCGTCTCACGACCGTGCCCCGGTACACCCGGTGATTGGGTTTACCCCGCTCTGCTGGACCGGTGGCAGGCTTGCGCGGCTACGCCGCCAAGGCGGCTCTCTGGACGTGCTCCCGTTCGTAGGTGGTCGGGGATCGATAGCCTAATGCCGAATGGAGGCGCCGCGGGTTGTACCAGCTCTCGATGTAGCTGAAGACCGCCATCCGTGCCTCGACCTGGGACGCGAACCGTCGGCGCGCCAGCAGCTCGCATTCCAGCGTGGCGAAGAAGCTCTCGCCCATGGCGTTGCCGTAGGCGTCGCCCACCGGGCCCATCGAGGGGCGCACCCCGGCCTCGCGGCAGCGGCCGCCGAACGCCCGCGCGGGACATTGGCTGCCCTGATCCGCATGAGGGATCACGTCCTTTGGCCACCGCTGGCCCACGGCCATGTCCAAGGCCGCCAGGACCAGCTCGGCCCCGAGATGGTTGGCCATGGCCCAGCCCACGCTCTTGCGGCTCCAGGCGTCCAGGACCACGGCCGGGTAGAGGAACCCCGCTGCCGAGGGAATGAACGTGATGTCAGCAACCCAGAGCTGGTTCGGCCACGCGGCGGTGAAGTTCCGGTCCACCAGGTCCGGCGCCGGGCGGGTCGCCTGATCCCTGCGGGTCGTCACCGGGCCGTCGCGGCGGTGGCTGGCGCCGACCAGCCCCGCTTCACGCATCAGCCGTGCGATCCGCTGGCGCCCGTGCCGCTCACCCGTTGCTTGCAGGGCAGCGTGGACGTGCGGCGCACCATAGGTCTGCCGCGCGCCGGCGTGGACGGTCCGGATCCGCTGCAGCAGCGCGGCGTCGGCTCGGGCATGAGCGGAGGGCGGGCGCTTGACCCGGGCGTGGTAGCCCACGCCGAGCACGCGCGCCATGCGGGCGATCGGGCATTCGGCCCGGTTCGCGCTCATGAACCGGAAGACCCGGGCGGGATCACCCCGGTCTCGCGGGCGAACCCACGAGAGAGAATGTCGCGCTCCTGGCGCCGCTGCCTGTTCTCGCGCCGCAGCCGGCCGAGCTCCTCGCGCTCGGCCGCGGTCAGCGTGCCGTCGGCAGCTGAGGGCTTCGCCTCCCGGCGGCCTTCGGCCAGGTCGGCCGGCAGAACCCACTTGCGGATCGCCTGTGCGGCTGGCGCGAACGCGCGCGCCAGGTCCGCCGGGTCGCGCCCAGCGCGGAACCCGCCCGACCATCTGCCGCCGGAACTCCGGTGCATGGGGTGGACGTGTCTCGGGCATGGGTGGACACCGCTCGCAAAAACGTCGGCGAGGCCACCAAGGCGGGGCAGACCCGGATTCCGAGCAAACGCCATCGGAGGCGGCCGCCTGGATTCGACCGCGAAGCCTATCGTGAGCGCAACCGGGTCGAACGGCCGATCGATCGCTCGAAGTAGTTCCGGCGTGTTGCGACCCGCTACGAGAAGCGGGCGGTCAACGACTTGGCCATGCTCACCATCGGCATGATCCTGCTTTGGCTATAAGCTTTGCAGACACGCCCTAGCCTGCGATTCGCTCTAGCCCGATGACCACCTCGCCCTACACCCTCACGGGCTCCGAATCTCCACCACGCCGTGGACGCTACCGCATCCGGCTATTGCTAACACTCCGTTTACCAAGCGCTCTCGAAGGCTGGGCCGTAACGTTGCCGTCGATGGCGCAGCCCATGGCGAAGCCATGGCGGCTGCAAAAGGCCGACGCGACGGGACGGTCGATGGCGATGACGATGATCCGTGACACGACAACGGCACGGCCCTGCCGCGCATCTCTCGTCCGGAAGATCTCGGCAGCGCCTGCAGGAGGACAGAGCCGTCTCCATGCCGCTGCAAACAACAGGAGCGCTCGGGTACGTAGGAGCGGCACCAGCAGGCTCGCGCTGCACAGCAGTGTGCTGATCTCGATGCTGGCAGCCTGGCTCGCCGGACCGCCGGCCGCGGCCTCTGCCACCGGACAGCCCTGGGGTCGGGTCGATGCGCTGGCAACCGGTGCTACCCGACCGGCGCCGGCGGGATGGCTCAATCACTGCATGACGGATCTGGCTGCCTGCCAGCCGGTCGATGACGCGGCGACCGTGCCGGCCGACCAGGCACATATGGCGCTGCTCACCGGAATCCAGCACGCGGTCAACCGGTCGATCGAGCCACGGCGGGAGCCGCCCGGTCAGGATCTCTGGTCGGTGGCACCGCGGAGCGGGGATTGCGAGGATTACGCCCTCACCAAGCAAAGGCTGCTGCGCCTGGCGGGGCTGCCGCGCCGTGCCGTTCGGCTGGCCACCGTCGAGCTGCCGAACGGCGAGGAGCACGTGGTCCTCACGGTCGAGACCACACGTGGCACGCTCGTGCTCGACAATCTGCATGCGGAGGTGATGCACTTCAACCGGCTCGGCTATCGCTGGTACGCGATCGAAGAGCCGAGCCTGGGCTTGCGCTGGAAGGAGCTGCGGGGCGGGCGAAGCAGCCCCGCAGCTATCCTCGGCTACGAAGGCGGGATGCACCGACGAATACTGCCGTCGGCGGCGCGAGCCCCTGATCAATAGATGCCGTCGCGGTCGGCGCCGGAGCCGTGGTTGCGCGAATCGGAGATCTCGCCGCGATCGGTGCCGGAGCCGCGCTCGTCCGAACCGGCCACAGCTCCGGTCGGCTTGCCGAGGCTGGCGGCGATCGAAGCGCCAAGCTCGCTGCCGGGCAGCATCGAGTGGGGATAGGCCAGGAGGAACTGCTGAATGGCCTCCGGCGTGCCGGCAGCGAGCGCGTTCATGTAAGCGCGAATCTCGTTGGCGTCCTGTGCGTGGACGGCGGCAGGAGCGGTGCCGAGCGCCAGCGCGCTGGCATGGAGGGCGGCGATCAGCAGATTGAGCTTCTTCATGGCGTGCACCGTAGCTGGGCAGGTTCGGACGGTCCGAACCATACCTCCCGAATCCCAACATTCCGTTAACAGGCAGCCCCATTCCGACCGGCACCGTCGGCAGCGGACCGGCGTGAGCCGCGAGACTGTGAGACGATTTACCAGGCGAGAAGGAAATTGACTTTTAACCATTTTTGGTTGAAATCTGCCGGCCTGCACCGCGGAGCGGCCGGACGCAGTCCGCGTCCGATCTCTCTCGCTGCTGCAGAGGGATGGCGGAACGATGGCTGGCAGACGAAGCGCATCGCGAGGTCACGATTTCGATCTGGTGCTGGCCGGCGATTTCCGTGCGCGTGGCGAGGTGGCCGAAACCCTGGCCTCGCATCTCGCGGTGCTCTCCGGTCTCGATCTCGAGCTCGGCCTGCTCTGGCTGCGCGATCCGGCCCTGCCTGCAACGGCACCCGTGTATAGTAGAATCGCGGCTCTGGTCCGTCGTCACGCCGCCGTGCCGATCGAGGCCGATAGCGATGCCGTGAGCTGCCGTCTGCTCCTGCTCTACGAGCCCCGGCTCGTGGCGAACGGGCTCGACGCCACGCCTCGGGTACGCGCGGATACGGTTCTGGTCGTGCTGGCCCGCCCGTTCCTGCGCCGCGGCGGCCCGTCGTTCGACACGGCCGCGGCCGTCGAGCACATCGCCGAACGGCTCGGCCGGCAGCAGGTCTGGTGCCCGACCACACCGCTGATCCGCAAGCAATATGCCGGGCATGCGGCGGGTCTCGTGCTGTACCCGGAGGACCTGACGCCTTGCGAGCCCATCGCGGCCTGGCGCACGGTACGGCCGGAACGGGCCGGCCGAGCGCCCGTCCTGGGCCGGATCATCCGCTACGACGACGACCGGCTGCCCGCGAAGGCGACGACCCTGCTCGGCGCGCATCCGAACGAGCCGGATCTCGAGGTGCGATTTCTGGGCGGCGCCAAGGCGCTGAGCGAGCTGGTCGAGCCGCTGCCGGCCAACTGGCGCCTCCTCGAGCCGGACGCGACCTCGGCACGCCGGTTCCTGGCGCGGCTCGACTTCTACGTCCAGTATCACGACGACCCGGCATGGCTGTTCCCACGCGCCGCCCTGCAGGCGATGGCGGCAGGACGCGTGGTGGTCGCGCCGCCGTCGTTCCGGGCCGTGCTGGGCGACGGCCCGGCCTACCGTCCGCCCGAGCAGGTGGCGGAAACCGTCCGCTATCTCCACGCCGAGCCCCGCTTCTATGCCCGCTATCTCGCGGAGCAGGACGCGACGCTGGCCGAGCGCTTCGCGCCGGACCGCTTCCTCGACCGGCTGGGAGCGTTCGTGAAGCTGCCCCGGCTGCAGGCGCACCCGCGCCCGTCGCCTCGGGCAAGCGCCCGCCGCACCGTGGCGTTCTACCCGACCAACGGGGTCGGCCTCGGGCACGTGACGCGTCTGCTCGCGATCGCGCGGCGCCTGCCGCCGGACTGCGAGCCCGTGTTCTTCACCCCGTGTCATGCCCTCGCCGTGATCGAGCATGCCGGCTTTCGCACCGAGTACGTGCCCGAGCCGATCTACGACGAGACCGCGCACCAGGACCACGTCCGCGCCACGGCACCGCGCCTCCTGACGGCGCTGCGCTACTACGATCCGGCCGGCATCGTGTTCGACGGCAACGTGCCGCGCGAGGCGCTGCTGCAGGCCTGCGCCGAGTTCGATGCGCCGACGATCTGGGTGCGACGCGGCATGTGGCGGGCCGATCCGGCGCTGGGGCGGCATCTCCATCTCAGCCGGTTCTTCGATGCCGTGATCGAGCCCGCGGAAGCGGCCGCCGCTGCCGATACCGGCGTTACCGCGGGTGCCGAAGATGCGCCGGTCGTGGTCCCTCCCGTGATGCTGCTCGACCGCAGCGATCTGCTCCCGCCGGCGGCAGCACGCGAGGCGCTCGGGCTCGACGCTGGCCGGCCGGCGGCTCTGGTCCAGCTCGGCAGCGGCAACAACAACGACATCGAGAGCCGGCTCGATCACATCGTCGAGGCGGCGAGCCGGCTCGACCTGCAGCTCGTGGTCGCGGAATGGCTGATCCAGCACAACCCGGTCCGCCGCAAGGGCGTGCGCTATCTCTCCGCCTTTCCGAACGCCCGCTACTTCAAGGCGTTCGACCTCGCCGTGAGCGCTGCCGGCTACAATTCGTTCCACGAGCTCCTGCACCACGGCCTGCCCTGCATCTTTCTCCCCAACGACAACCAGAAGGTCGACGATCAGCGCGCCCGAGCCGCCTGGGCCGAAAGCGAGGGTGCCGGCGTGTGCGTGCCACGTGGTGCCGAAAGCGCGATCGCGAGCTACCTCGCGGCCTTTCTCGATCCGTCGCTACGCCGCTCGATGAGCCGGCGCGCGCGGGCCTTGTGCCCGACGAACGGCGCCGAGGCCGCGGCCGGCGCCATCGCCAACGTCATCGCCCGCGGGTGAGAGCACGTCATGGCCACGAAGCTCGTTCCCTCTATCAAGGATGCGAGTCCGGGCGAGCTCGTCCGGCTGGTCGAGGATCAGCATCGGCGACTTCGTCTCGTCCGCAGCCAACTGGTCGAGGAGGTGCCGGTCGATGCGATCGTGGAGACCTTCCCGGCCCGATGCGCGAAGCCCCATCTCGGGCGGGCGGCGTTGGCCCGGCTGCTCGAGGAGGCGCAACGGCGGCGCGAGCTCGACGAGAGCGCGCTCGGTGCTGCGATCCGCGCCGCCTGGCCCGAGCGACGGCCCGACATCCCGGTGCTGCGTCCCTCGCCGGGCCTCGGGGCTTACGCGCTCCGCAGCGTGGCGGGCGTGCCCAACATCGTCTTCGCGCTGTTCGGCAAGGACCGCGGTGAGGCCGAGGCGGCCGTGGATCGCGTCGTGACCGAGCAGCGGACAGGCGAGCCGTTCATCCCGATCTTTCTCATCAACGACAACGATTTCACCGTGTTTCGCGACCAGAAGCTCGCCTTCGAGTATTTCCCCTTCGTCTGCGACGACCGGGCTGGCCCGCCCGAGCCGCGCTGGGCCGCCTACTTTCTCGACACCCTCGCCCTCACGCTGCGCCGCTGGGGCGTGTGCCGGATCGTGAGCCTGTGATGATGGGGTCCGCGGCACCGCAGCTCCGGCTGATCGAGAGCCTCCTGGCCGAGCGGCGAACGGACGAGGCCGAGCGAGTCCTCGTCCGGCTCGCCGAGCGTCACGCCGAGGATGCGGAGGCGATCGCGGCCGTGGCGGCCCTGCAGGCTTCCTTGGGCCGGCTCGACGAGGCGGCACGGCAGGCGAGACGAGCGCTCGCGGTGCGAGGCTCTCTGCCGGCGCGCACACTCGTCGCCTTGGCCGAGACGCTGACGCGGGCCCATCGCCACGAGGAGGCCGATGCGGCGCTCGCTGCTGCGATCGATGCCGGAGACCCCGACCTCGAGCTGCGCCTCACCCGCGCCCGGCTGGTCGAGCGCCGCGGTCGGACCGATCTGGCGCTGCGCCACTGGCGCCGGGTGCTGGCGCTGGCTCCGGACCATCGCGAGGCGCGGCTCGGCATGGTGCGGGCTCTGCGCGGCGAGGGCCGCTACGTCGATGCCGAGGTGCACGCCCGGCGTCTGCTCGAGGCGGCACCGAAGGACCAGCGCGCCCATGCCGAGCTGGCACGGATCGCGCTCGACGCGGGCGACCCGGTGGAAGCCGAGAGCCGCTGGCATGCAGCGCTCCTCGCCCACCCAGGCAGTCCCGACCTCGTCACCGGCCTCGCGCAGGCGCTCGCCGCCCAGCACCGTTTCGCCGACGCCTGCATCCTGCTCGAGGAGCTCGCCCGCGCGCAGCCGGAACGGGGCGAACCGCTGGCGGCTCTGGTCCGCACCCGTCTCGCCGAGGGCGATCTCGATGCCGCCGAGCGGCGCTGCCGCGAGCTGCTGGCGCTCGAGCCCGAGCGGCTGCCGCACCGCCTGCTCGAAGGCCGGATCCTCGAGCAGCGCTCGGAGCACGCCCGCGCGGCCGAGCTCTATGCGCGCATCGCGGCCGAGCACCCGCAAATGCCGGAGCCGGCGCTCGCAGCGGCGGAGCTGGCCTTGCGCCAGGGCGACCTCCGGACGGCGGAGGCGGGTTTTCGCACGGTGCTGGCGCTGGTGCCGGGCGAGATCGCGGCCGAACTCGGGCTTCTCGCCACGCTCGCGGAGCAGGGCCTCGCCGCGGAGGTGGAAGCCGCGGCCGCACGCGCGCTGGCGCTGGCGCCGAACCAGCCCAGGGCGCATCTGCGCCGCGCGCAGGCGCTCGAGACCCTGGGCCGGCTCGAGGCGGCGCGCCTAGCCCTGCTCGAGGCGCGTTCGGCCATGCCGCACCGCGAGGAGCCGCTCCTCCAGCTCGTCCGACTGACGCTGCGCCACGGCGACATCGCCGCGGCCGCGACGCACGCCGAAGCGCTGCTGGCCGCCCACCCCCGCAGCCTCGCCGCACGGCTCACGGCCTGCGACGTGGCACTCGCGCAAGCCGTGGGCGAGAGGGCGCGCGCGGTGCTATCCGAGCTCGCGAGCGAGTTGCCGGAGCATCGGGAGGTGCAAAAGCGCCTCGCCCGGCTGGACTGGCTCGACGGTGCCATTCCGCGGGCACGACGGCGCTGGGCGCGGATCACACGCTTCGATGCGCGGCTGCACGGCCCTCCCGACCCGATCGTCCGCCTCGACACCCATCCCCTGCCCATGCCTGCGGGCGAGGTGCGGGCGTTCCTGCTGGTGCGCAACGAGGTGGCACGGCTGCCGTGGCTCCTCGAGTACTACCGCAAGCTCGGGGTCGATCGCTTCCTCTTCCTCGATAACGATTCCGACGACGGCACGCGGGAGTGGCTTTTGGCACAAGGGCCGGACGTGCATCTCTTTCACACCCCAGCCTCGTTCGCGACCTCGGGTGCCGGCATGCGCTGGATCAACCGGCTCCTCGACGAGCACGGGAGCGGTGCCTGGTGCCTCACGATCGATGCCGACGAGGTCCTGGTCTACCCGCACGTCGAGCGGCTGAGCCTCGAGCGGCTCACCGCCTATCTCGACGCGATCGGGGCGGAGGCGATGGTGGCACCCATGCTCGACATGTACGCCGACACGCCGCTCGACGCCGTCGTCTACGAGCCCGGGCAGAGCCTGATCGAGGCGTTCCCCTGGTTCGATGCCACCGGCTACGTCCGGTGCGACAGCAACGACTTCCCCTATTTCCGGCGGCACGGCGGCTGCCGGGCGCGGGTGTTCCACGAGACACCGAACGCGGGGCCGGTCCTGCAGAAGGTGCCGCTGATCCGCTGGGCGCCCGACATCAAGTACACCTCGAGCAAGCATACCGCGTTCCCGTGCCGGCTCGCCGACGTCTCGGGGGCGCTTCTCCATTTCAAGTATCTGCCGGACTTCGCCGCGAGCGTGCGGACCGAGGTGGCGCGCGGCCAGCATTATTTGGGCGGCAAGGAATACCGCGTCTACCTGCGCCGGCTGGAGGCCGGCGAGAGCCTCTCGCTCATGGGTCCGCCTTCCTGCCGCTACCGCGACAGCGGTCAGCTCGTCGAGCTCGGCCTGATCCAGACCTCGAGCAGGTTCGAAGCCCATGTCCGCGACCACGGCACGCGCTGAGCCGTTCCGGCAGGCCGGCGAAGCCGATCTGCCGGTATCCTTGCGTCTCGCCCGCCAGCTCGCCCGGGAGGGAAGGATCGAGGAGGCCGAGTCGGTCCTGGAACGGGCGCGGGCCGCGAGCGGCGATCCGGCGGAACCCGCCAAGGAGCTGGCGCGCCTGCTCCAGGCACAGCGCCGCTACGGCGAGGCCGAGGTCCGCTGGCGTACCATCGTCGAGACGGCGCCTCACGACGTGGGAGCGCTGCAGGGCCTGGTGCGGACGATGCGCCTGCACCATCGCCTGGTGGATGCGGCGCGCACGATCGGGGAAGCTCTCGCAAGGACGCCCGGATCGCGCCTTCTCGTGCTGGAAGCGGCGCGGCTCGCCGCTCAGCGCGAGGTCTATTCCGAGGCCGGACGACGCTACCGGCAGGCGCTGGCCCTGCCGGGTCCGACGGCCGAGGTGCTGGACGAGCTCGCGACCGTGGAGATGGCGCAGCACCGCTTCGCCGCTGCGGAAGCGATCCTGATGCGCCTGATCGAGGCCGAGCCGAAGAAGCCCGCCTGGCGGGCGACGCTCGCGCGCGTGGCCGAGGAGCGAGGCGATCTCGAGCTCGCCATCCGGCGTTGGAACGAGGTCCTGGAGCTCGATCACGGTCACCTCCGGGCCGGCATCGCCATCGGCCGGCTGGTGGAGGAGTTCGGCCGGCTCGGGGAGGCGGAAGCGATCTTCCGCGATCTCACCGAGACCCATCCGCACGCGATCGAACCCTACTACCAGCTGGGGCGGATGGCTCTTCTGCAGTCCGACCTCGAAGGTGCGGTGCGCTGGCTCGAACGCGCCCTCGCGATCCAGCCGCTCGACTGGGCGGCCGGCGCTGCGCTCGCCCGCGCCACGGCCGAGCAGCACCGGTTCGCGCAGGCCGGCGCCATGGCGCGCACCCTCGCGGAGCGGATGCCCGACCATCTCGACGCCCATCTCCTGGTCGCCTGGGTCGAGGAGCGCGCCGGCCGGATCCGCGCGGCCGAGCGGCGGCTGCGGCGCACCCAAGACGCCTTTCCCCAGGCCTTCCTGCCGGCGCTCAAGCTGGCCGAGCTCCTGATCCGGGACGAGCGGCCGGCCGCGGCGCGCGAGGCGCTCGAGGCGGCGCGGGCCGCGAACCCGGACACGTTCTCGCTTCGCCTCGCTCTGGTCGATGCCTGCTTCGCATCCGGAGACGACGCGGCCGCGGCGCGCTCGGCCGAGGCGCTCTACGAGGACTACCCCGAACATCGCGAGGTCAAGAAGCGCATCGCCCGGATCGAGGTCGTGCACGGACGCTACGGTCCGGCACGGCGCTTATGGGCGGAGGTAACGCGGCACGACCGCCGGGTGAGCGGACCGCCGCTCCACCTCGAGCGCCTCGACGGCCATCCGATACCGGAGCCTTCGGGAGAGATCCGGCTGTTCACCCGCATCCGCAACGAGCGTCTCCGCCTGCCCTGGCTGTTCGATTTCTACCGCAGCCAGGGCGTGGACCGCTTCTTCGTCGTCGACAACGGCTCCGACGACGGCTCGCGCGACTACCTGCTGTCGCGCCCGGACACGCACCTGTTCCTCACGACCGATTCCTATGCCGTCTACGGCGGCGGGCAGCGGTGGCTGAATCATCTCCTGAACCGCTACGGCAGCGGCACCTGGTGCCTCACGGTCGACGTGGACGAAGTGCTGGCCTATCCGCACGCCGAGCGGCTCGACCTCAAGGCCCTGACCGGTCATCTCGACCGGCAGGGGGCGGAGGCGCTGTTCACCTTCATGCTCGACATGTACGCCGACGGCAACCTCGGCGAGGTCGCCTACCATCCGGGCGATAACCCGCTCCGGGTCTGCCCCTGCTTCGATCGCGCCGGCTACATCCACCGCGCCCACCCCGATTTCCCGTTCCGCATGGTCGTGGGCGGCCTGATCTCCCGCTTCCTCTTCGAAAGGAAGCAGGACGGCGTCTTCCTGCACAAGGTGCCGCTCGTGCGCTGGCGTCGGGGTCTGCACTACACCGGCAGCACGCACACCCTGTTCCCGGTGCCCGTTGCCGCCGAGACCGGGGTTCTGCTCCACCTCAAGTACATGGCCGACTTCGCCGACCGGGCGAGGATCGAATCGCAGCGCAAGCAGTACTGGCGGGGCGCGAGGCGCTACACCGAGTTCACCCGGCGCTTCGAGGACACGGACGTGATCGACTTCCGCTGCGAGCTGACCGAGCGCTTCACCTCGACCCGGCAGCTCATGGCGCTGGGGCTGATCCGCTCGAGCCCTGTCCTCGACGCGCTCGCGGCCACACTCCCGCGCGATCGCCGCCTGCCGGGCTGGCCGTCATCGGAGAGCATGCGATGACCGCGATCGGGATCGCCGTCCTCATCCCCGTGCGCAACGCCCGCCATCGGCTCTGGCGCAGCCTCGCGAGCCTCGCGGCCCAGTCCCTGCCGCCGGCGCAGGTGCTCGTCCTCGACGAGGGCTCGACCGACGGCCTCGCGGACTGGCTGCGGCTGCGCTGGCCGGGGGTGGAGCTGTGGCCGGCCGGCGGCGAGCCGTGCCGGGCGCTCGCCACGGCCCTCGCCGGCATCACCGCACCGGTCGTGGCGCTCATGGAGCCCGGCGATCGCTGGCCGGGCAGCCATCTCGCGACGCTGGCCGCCGCCTGGGCCGAGAGCGACGCCGAGGTGATGATGGTACCGGCGACGGGCCTGGAGCGGACGGTGGACGGACGGCTCGAGGCGCGGCAGCATCTCCCGGCCGAAGGCATCGGCCACGATACGATGCCGCTCGGGGCGCTGAGCGCGGCCGTCGGGCGGCTACGGACACCCGCGCCGGACAAGGCCTCGACGAGCCTCGTCGGGGAGATCCGGGCCAGGCTCCGCAGGGCCGTCAGGATCGGAAAGGCGGTGACGGCCGGAGCCGTCCTCGTGTCGGCCGGGGAGCCCGAGCCCGGCGGCGGCGTGACCGACCTCATGGCCTGGACGGACCTCCTCGACGAGCGCACGGCCGGTCTGCCGTCCGCGAGCGGGGCCGTCGTGGTCGGCCTGGAGGCGGCGAGCCGGCCGTCCGGCCTGCTCGATCTTCTCGGCATGGCACTGACGGCAGGTGCCGGCGGGCGGCGGTTGCAGGCCACGACGCTGGCCGATCTCACCTGGACGGCGCTTCGGGCCGTACCGGAAGGAGCGCCGATCGTCGTGACCACGCCGGCCCCGCTCGACCTGCGCCATGCCGGCGACCAGCTCTGCATGGAGGAGCTGGTGCGCCGGTCCGGCAAGCGGCCGGTCCGGCTCGCCGTGCGCTCGCTGCTGCCCTCCTCGCCTACCCTGCTCTCGCGGCTGATCGAGACCGTCACGGGCCACCCCGACCTCGAGCTCTGGGTCAACGATGCGGTCGGCTACCGCTATGCCGTCTCGCTCCTCGGCCGCTCGCACGTCCGGCTGACGCCGCCGCCGCTCATGGCCCTCGCGAACAGCCTGCGACACATGACCGAGCGGCAGCTCCTGCTGCCGGAAATGCTGGGCGGCGATGCGCCGGGGCCGGATCTCGCCGCCCGGCTAGCGGACTTGGCGCTCTGGCCCGAGGGCTTGAACGTCGACGCCGCCCGACGGCTCGGGCCCGCGCTGGCACGGGTGCTGGGCCTGTCGCCCGTGCTCAGGAGCACGCTCCTGCAGCAGGCCTGGGCGATGACGCTCTTGGGCTGGGCCGCGGCCCGGAGCGCGTCCGAGCCTTTGCGCACGGGCGATCTCGACACGGCGCTCTTCGCCGCCATGTGCGGACGCATCGTGCATCTGGAGCCGGACGACGGCAAGGTCCGCGATTTCGCCGCCACCTGGCCGGGCGTGCTGACGACGCTGGGCGTGACCGTGGCGGAAGCGACCAGGGCGGCGTAATCGGCCGCAAGGGACGAAGAGATGGGGCGGCAGACAAAAAACCCAGAACGGCAAAGCCGGCTGGCTGTTGATCTTCCGAGCGGGTGCTCGGGGGAGATCGGTGATGGCCAGGACCGCGCCGCGCCTGGAGCCGGATCGCGAGCAGGTGCTCGAGACGCTCCACCAATGCTGCCCGGCCTGCGGTGGCCGGCTGCGCTACCGCTACGACAACCGGCACACGGTGACCACGCTCATCGGCCTGGTCCGCCTGCGCCTGCAGATCCGCCGCTGCGAAAACCCGGGCCGTGCGCGCTACCATACGCCCTATCGGCCGGAAGCGGAGGGGTCGATCGTGCTGCCGCGGCACGAGTTCGGCCTCGACGTGATCGCGCCGACCGGCGCCTGGCGCTACCGCGAGCACCGCAGCGTGCTCGAGATCCATCGGGCCTTGCGCGAGCGCGGGGTGGCGATCGCGCGAGGCACCGTCACCCATCTGCTCGACCGCTGCGACGAGCTCGTTGCGACCACACTCACCGGGAACGACCGGCTGTGCGCCGTTCTGGCCCGGCAGGGTCGCGCGATCCTCTGGCCTTGGACGGGCTGCAGCCGGATGTCGGGCACGAGGTCTCGTGGGTGCTGCGCGACTGCCTCTCGGGCGAGATGCCGCCGGCCAGAAACCTGCTCTCGGCCGGCGGCGCCGACCTAGTGGTGCTCCTGCGCGAGGTCGGCGCCGGCATCGGCGTGCCGATCAAAGGCGTGGCGAGCGACGGGCAGCATTCGGTGCGCCTGGCGGTCAGGCAGGCGCTGCCCGGGGTGCCGCTCCAGCTGTGTCGGTTCCGCTACCTGCGCGAGGCCGCCTTGCCGATCTTCGAGGCTGACCGCCACGCCGAGAAGGAGCTGAAAAAGCAGGTTCGCGGCGTCCGCCCGATCGAGCGTTCGGTGGAGGGCCGCGACGACCCCGAGGCCGAGGCGGTGCGCGGCTGCTGTGCCGCGGTGCGCGGCGCGATCACCGACGACGGCCGGCCGCTCCTGGCCGCCTCGGGCCTCGAGCGGCAAGAGCGGCTCGAAGCGGTGGCCACCAGCCTCGACCGGGCCGCCGCCAAGGGGGGCTGAGCCGCCCGCTGCGGCGGTGGCGTCAGCTGCTCGCCCGCGGGCTCGAGCACACGCGGGGGCTGCTGCCACCGATCCGTCGCGCCTACGCTCGGGTCCATCGGACAGCCCGGCTCCTGGAAAATGCTGCCGGCGAACCGGCCGAGATGATGCGTCGCCGCAACGGGCCGCTCGCGGCCATGGCGCGCCATCGTGGGCCGGCCGGCCCGCTCGCCGAAGCGATCGACCATTTTTGCAAGGTGAGCCGCAGCTACCGCCTCGGACTGTTCCCCTGCTACACGGTCGCCGACCCGCCGCGCACCAACAACGATCTCGAGCAGCTCTTTGACGCGTACCGCCGCCACGAGCGGCACGTGACCGGCCGCAAGAGCAACAGCTCGGCCACCGTGCTGCACGGCCCGGTGCGGATCATCGCCGCTCTTGCCAGCCGGCTTATCGGCAGGCGGCCAACGATCCGGCCGGCGCCGACCGGCAGCGCTGGCGGGAGGTGCGCGCCGGCCTGGAGCGCCGTCGCCATGCCCGCGTGCTGCGCGCCCAGTTTCGCCGCGCTCCCCGAGGCCTATCTCAGCCGTCTCGAACGGCTCCTATGCCAGCCGGCTTTGTCATCCTAGAAAAAAAGACCTGTGACGAACCGCTTCTGCCGTCACAGGTCGAGATGCTCAGCCCTCAGCGACGCGGAACATGCCTCGCCGCGACCCCGTGCGCTGTGTGGAATCGCACAACGCGTTCGTTTCGTGGCGGAATCGGGCTCTGCCCCGGCCGAGAGAATATCGGGCGCGCCAGCGGAACGGCGATCGGGCTATAAGGTTCAGTGCCCATCAAGCTGGCTAGCAAGGGGTAGAGGCCATGGTCCGCAAGGCGGCTCGAACGAACCAGGATCACCGGTCGGCCCACGAGGGAGCCGGGACGGCGCAGCCGGAAGCGCAGGCGGGGGCCGGCGGCAGCTTTCCACCCGATCTCGGCCTGGGCGTCTGGACGTCGTGGATGAAGGACCATCTCGAAGGCGCGGGCACACCGGGGCTCGGGGCCGGCACTATGCCGTGGTGGTCCGTCTCTCAGGACGGAACGAGCGCCGATCTCCTGTCGGGCGGGACCGACAGGCTCGAAAAGCTCCTCACGAGCGATCCGATGCTGAGCGCCATCGATCGGATGTGGAACCTCAATCCGCTGCACGACGTGATCCCGATCGACTGGGCCGAGGTCGCGCAGGCGCTGCGCACGGTCTGGCTCAGGCGCCTGGCCGACCCGGCACGGGCGCTGCCGGCGGCGGCCGATCTCCAGGTGAAGCTGTGGCATTCCGCCATCGAGGCCTGGAACGATGCGGCCAAGCGCTGGTGGGGCGTGGCCGAGGCGGCCTCGCCCGGTCTCGGCGCCGGCGACAAGCGATTTGAGGCGCCGGAGTGGCAGAACAACCCGGTCTACCGGATGTTGAAGGATGCCTATCTGCTGGCGTCCGACTTCCTCCTCAAGGAGAGCGAGGCCGACGACCTCGACCCGAAGGAGCAGCAGCGGCTGCGGTTCCACCTGACGCAGTTCGTGAACGCGATGAGCCCCACCTTGCTCCTCTTCTCGAACCCGGCGGCGCTGCGGCGGATGATGGAGACCGGCGGGGCGAGCCTCGCCGACGGGCTGCGCAACCTCATGGCCGATCTCAAGGAAGGCCGGCTCAGCATGGTCGACGCCACGGCGTTCGAGCCGGGCAGGAACCTCGCCATCACGCCGGGCAAGGTGGTGTTCAGGAACCGGCTGATCGAGCTGATCCAGTACACGCCCACGACCGAGAAGGTCCGGGCGGTGCCGCTGCTGTTCGTGCCGCCCTGGATCAACAAGTTCTACATCCTCGACCTGCAGCCCAAGAACAGCTTCGTGAAGTACCTGGTCGAGCAGGGCTTCACGGTGTTCATGCTCTCCTGGAAGAACCCGGACGCCGCCATGGAGAGCATGACTTTCGAGGACTACATGCGCGAAGGGCCGCTCGCGGCGAGCGACGTCGCGCGCGAGATCACGGGCTCCGCCACCGTCAATCCGGTAGGTTACTGCATCGGCGGCACGCTCCTGATCACGATCCTCTCCGCGCTGGCCGCCAAGAAGGACGGGCGCTTCGGCACTGCCACCTTCATGGTCTCGCTGCAGGACTTCGAGCATGTCGGCGAGACGGCGGTGTTCATGGACGAGCCTTCGATCGAATTCATCGAGCAGCAGATGATGCAGCGCGGCTATCTCGACAGCCGCGAGATGGCCAACATGTTCAATCTCCTGCGCTCGAACGACCTGATCTGGGCCAACGTCGTCAACAACTATCTCATGGGCAACAAGCCACCCGCCTTCGATCTGCTCTACTGGAACAGCGATGGCACGCGGATGGCGCGCGCGGCCCATAGCTGGTATCTGCGCAACACCTATGTCGAGAACAACCTGATCAAGCCCGGCAAGGTGAAGCTCCTGGGCGAGCCGATCGATCTCGGCCGCATCAGGCAGGACATCTACGCGGTCGGAGCCGAAAAGGACCACATCGTACCATGGGACGCCGCCTGGCGGATCACCCGGCTCGTGGGCGGCAAGGTGCGGTTCGTGATGGCTTCGAGCGGCCACATCGCCGGCATCATCAATCCACCCTCCTCGCACAAGGGCGCCTACTGGGTCAACGAGGCGCCCGCACCCGACCCGCGGGCGTGGCTCGCCAACGCCACGCGGTTTGACGGGAGCTGGTGGACGGACTGGGTCCGCTGGCTCGGCGAGCGCTCGGGCGAAATGGTGAAGCCGCCGTCCGTGGGCAGCAAGGCGTACCCGCCGCTCACCGATGCGCCCGGCACCTACGTTCTGGAGAAGTAGCCCTCGTCAGCGGCGCGCCACGCCGATGGATCGGATCACGCCCGGCATCGCGGTGGGAGGAGCCCTAGGACCGTTCCGGTCGGCGCGTCCAGTGGCCGGGCGGGACGCGCCCCTCGAACAGGAGGCGGATGCACGGTGGAGGACATCGTTTCTTGGGGGCGGGCGGCGCTCGGTATCGGCCTCGACGCCAAGGAGATCGGCGCAGCACCGATGATGCTGCGCGCGGTCGTGGTCTATCTCGTCACGATCCTCGTGGCGCGCCTCGGCAAGAAGCGCTTCATGGGGCGCACTACGGCCTTCGACGTCATTCTCGGCATCATGCTGGGCTCGATCGCGAGCCGTGCCATCACCGGCAACGCGCCGTTCGTCCCGACCCTCGCCGCCACCGCCGCCCTGGTCGGCCTGCATTATCTGCTCTCGGCCGCCACCTGGCGCTGGCACGGCTTCGGCACGTTCCTGAAGGGACGTTCCCGCATCCTAGTCCGGGACGGCATGATCGACCGAGACGAGCTGCGCAGAGCCCACATGAGCGAGCACGATCTCTGGGAGGACCTGCGCGGCAAGGGCATCGACCGACTCGCGTGCGTCGCCGAGGCCCGGCTCGAGCGCAGCGGGCAGCTCAGCGTGCTGAAGGCGAAGCCGCCGCCCCGGATCGTCGAGATCGCGATCGAGGACGGGGTCAAGACCGTGCGGCTCGAGCTCGGCTGAGCGGGTCGCCGTCTCCCGCGGCTTGCAGCACCTCCTTTTGCGCGGCACAACAGGGGCGCCATGCTCGAGATCAAGAACCTGCGCGTCGCCTTTCCCACCCGCACCGGCCTCGTCGAGGCCGTACGGGGCGTTTCGCTCGAGGTGGGCCGGGAGAAGCTCGGCATCGTCGGCGAGAGCGGTTCCGGCAAATCGACCGTGGGTCGGGCCGTTCTCGACCTCCTGCCACCCTCGGCCCGGGTCACGGCCGACCGGCTCGCGTTCGAGGGTATCGACCTCCTGCACGCGAGCAAGGCACAGTGGCGGGAGCTGCGCGGCGGCCGGATCGGGATGGTGTTGCAGGACCCGAAATACTCGCTCAACCCGGTGATGCGGGTGGGGGCCCAGATCGCGGAGAGCTTGCGCGACCACCAGGGCTACCACGGCCGCAAGGCGAAAGCGCGCGTGCTCGAGCTCCTGCGCGACGTGCGCATCCGCGATCCCGAGCGCGTGGCGCGCGCCTATCCGCACGAGCTCTCGGGCGGCATGGGCCAACGGGTGATGATCGCCATGATGCTGGCGGGCGAGCCCGACCTTCTGATCGCCGACGAGCCGACCTCGGCGCTCGACGTCACCGTCCAGCTCCAGGTTCTCGCCATCCTCGACGATCTCGTGAGCCGGCGCGGCATGGGCCTCGTCTTCATCAGCCACGATCTCGAGCTCGTCGCCACCTTCTGCAACCGGGTCGCGATCATGTACGCGGGCCGGATCGTCGAGCTGTGTCGAGCGCAGGAGCTGCACGCGGCGCAACACCCCTACACGCGCGGGCTCCTGGGCTGCCTGCCCCGGCTCGACCGCCCGGTTCCACGCCTGCCGGTGCTGGTGCGGGACCCTGCTTGGCTGGAGGCCGAGGCGTGATCGAGGTCCGGGGCCTCACCGTCACCTTCGGCCAGGGGGCGAGCACGGTGCGCGCGGTCGACGGGGTGAGCTTCACCGTGCCGACCGGTGCCGCCTTCGGCCTCGTCGGCGAGAGCGGCTCGGGCAAGAGCACGGTCTTGCGCGCGATTGCGGGCCTGATCGAGGACTGGTCGGGCGAGATCCGGGTCGACGGCACGCCGCTCACGCGGCACGGTCGGCCGCGCGCCTTGCGCCGGGCGCTGCAGATGGTGTTCCAGGACCCTTACGGCTCGCTGCATCCGCGCCACACGATCGACCGGATCCTGAGCGAACCCTGCCGGATCCATCGGCTGGACCGGATCGGCGAGCGAGTCGAGGCGAGCTTACGCGAGGTGGGCCTGGGTCCGGCCTTCCGCTACCGCTACCCGCACCAGCTCTCGGGCGGGCAGCGCCAGCGCGTCGCCATCGCGCGGGCACTCATCCTCGAGCCCGGGATCGTGCTGCTCGACGAGCCGACCTCGGCGCTCGACGTCTCGGTCCAGGCCGAGATCTTGAACCTCCTCGTCGATCTGCGCCGGCGACGCGGCCTCACCTATCTCTTCGTCTCGCACAACCTTGCCGTGGTCGGCCATGTCTGCGACCGGCTCGCGGTGATGCGGCAGGGCCGGATCGTCGAGGCCGCGAGCGCTGCCGAGCTTGCGGCCGGCACGCTCGAGCATCCCTACAGCCGCCAGCTCCTCGCGAGCAGCAAGGGTTACAGCCGCGAGGCGGCGCGCGCCGCGGCCACATCCGCCTAGCCCTTCGGCAGGCCGAGTTCCTGCCCGAGGAGGTAGACGGCGAGGCCCGTGACGATCGCGAGCAGGAACTGGCCGGTCCGCCGCATGGCGAGAAAGCCGGCCCCGGCCGCGAGCCAGCCCACCGGGCCCGCCCCCGCCACCATGGGAGCCACGAGGGCTGCGAACACGGCGCCGGGCAGATGCTCGAGCCAGGCGCGCAGGAAGGGCCCCGGCTCGAGCCGGCGGGCGAGCCAGAAGCCGCCGGCACGGGTGGCATAGGTCACGGCACCCATAGCGAGGATCGCGAGAAAGCTCGTCCAGCTCATCGCACGTCCCGCCAGGCACCCAGGAGACTGCCAGCCACGGCACCCAACACGATGTACCAGGTGCCGGGCAGGAAAGCCTTGGCCGCGACCGCGACACCGCCCGCGACGGCCCAGGGCAGGGCGTCGTTCCGGCTACGCCAGAAGCCGGCGAGGAGTGCTACGAAGAAGGCCGTGGTCAGATAATCGAGACCCCAACGCTCGATCATGCCGGAAAGATCACCCGCGGCACGACCGAGGACCGTGGAGGCGACCCAGAAGCCGTAGAGCGTGAGTCCGGCCCCCAGAAGAAAGGCGGCATCGCGCCCGCCACGGCGCAGCTCGGCGACACTCGCTCCCCAGCTCTCGTCGGTCATCACATAGAGGCTGGCATAGGCCTGGGCCGGCCGCAGGTCGGCGAGCCAGGGGAGAAGGGCCGGACCCATCAGGAGATGGCGCAGGTTGACGACGAGCACGCCCATGACCAGACCCGCCACCGGCAAAGGATGGTGCCAGAGCTCGAGCGCCAGGAACTGCGAGGCGCCGGCGAAGACGAGAAGGCTCGTGAGCGCGATCTCGAGGACGCTCAGCCCCTTCTCGCCGGCGACGAAGCCGTAGACCAGGCCGAAGGCGACCGCTCCCGGCACGATCGGCAGCATGGCCCGTGCTCCGCGCAGAGCGCCGGCCCAAGTGAAGCTCACGGTCGTGCCGCGCAACCGCACGGCAAGATCGTTCATCTGCCCACCTCGATCGTTCCTTCCATCACCGGCACCGCCCGGCCGCCGATCCGCACCTCCGCGACCCGTCCGCCCTGGCGCCGGACGCGCGCCTCGATCAGGCTGGGCCGGCCCATCTCCACCCCTTGCGCGATCCGCCAGGCGTGCCAGCCCTCCGGCAGATCCGGGCGGCCGGCGAGGAAGCCCGCAAGCGCCGCGGCGGCGCTGCCCGTCGCCGGGTCCTCGGGGATGCCGTGTGCCGGCGCGAACATCCTGGCGCGCAGATCGACCGTGGCGTCGCCCGTCACGCGGGTGAACAGGAAGAGCCCCGTCGCTGCGATCTCGGGCAGATCAGAGCCGGCCCCGAGGCGTGCGCGCGCGAGGGCATCGAGGCTCGCGAGCTCGGCCAGGAGGAAAGGCGTGCCGCAGGATGCGATGCAGGGCAGCCCGTGCGCCGCGACGATCTCGCTCTCGCCGAGCCCGAGCGCCGTCGCCAGCGGCGTGGCGGCGAGCGGTTCCCCGTGCTCGGGCGGTGCGGGAGCCGCGAACTCGGCCGAGGCCGGTGCCTCATCCAGGAGCCCGATCGTCACCGGAACCGGACCCGCCCCTTCCTCGAGCACGAAGGAGCCGTTCGATGGTGTGCGTCCCGCCCAGGCGAGGACAAGAGCGGTGCCGACCGTGGGATGGCCCGCGAACGGCAGCTCGGCTCTGGGCGTGAAGATCCGTACCCGCGCCAGATGCGCCGGATCCTCGGGCGGCAGCACGAAAGTCGTTTCCGAATAGTTGAACTCGGCCGCGATCGCCTGCATCCGTGCCGTGTCGAGCCCTTCTGCGTCGGGCAGCACGGCGAGCTGGTTGCCGCCGAACGGGCGGTCGGTGAACACGTCGCAGGTCACGAAGCGATAGCGCATGGCCAAGACTCCTCCCGCTTCAGGCGCGCCAGAACGGCTTCCTGCCTTCCCGCTCCGCCTCGACCCGGCTGATGCCGATGTCCTTGAGCACGTGGTCGCTCAGCTCCAGCAAGGCGCGCCGCTGCCGATAGCGCTCGATCCAGGTCTCGGCAAGGATCGCCGCCCATGCGAGTCGGCCGGGGTATCTCGGTCGATATTGTCTTGGTACAATCCAGGCTCTAAGCAGACGATTGCTCGATAGCATGATGGCCCCACCACCAGAAGCAGGTCGAGCCAATACAATCTTGACAGACAATTTCGAGTCAATCAAGATATTGTCACCATGACAATCGAGCCAGCCGACCTGTCGGGCCGCCCAGGTCCGGTCTACCGCGCTCTCGCCGACGCCTTGAGCGACGCCATCGCCGAGGGGCGCCTGGCCCCCGGCGCCAGGCTGCCGCCGCAGCGCGACCTCGCCTTCCGGCTCGACGTGACCGTCGGGACGGTCGGTCGGGCCTACGAGCTGCTCGCCCAGCGCGGGCTCGTCCGCGGCGAGGTCGGGCGCGGCACCTACGTGCTCGGGCAGATCCGATCCATCGAGCTGCCGCCGAGCGGCCCGACGGCACCCGGTTCCGAGGGCCTGATCGACCTCACCGCGAACTTCCCGGCCCCGATCCCAGCTCAAGCGCGGCTCGGCGAGCTCCTGCCGACCGGCGAGAGCGCCGTCGACGTGCTGGCCGACCTTCTGCGCTACCCGGAGGTCGTGGGCGCGGCCCGGCATCGCGCCGAAGCGGCCGCCTGGCTCGCTCATCTGGGCCTTTCCGCCGATCCCGAGCGGCTGATCCTCACCAACGGCACCGAGAGCGGTCTCGCCGCGGCACTCCTGGCGCTGGCCCGGCCCGGCGACTGCATCCTGGCGGAAGCTTTGTGCTACGGCGGCTTGCGCAACCTCGCCGCCCGCCTCGGCCAGCATCTCGAGCCGGTCGCCATGGACGAGCAGGGCATCGTGCCGGAGGCGCTGGCCGCCGCGGCACGACACACCGGGGCAAGAGTGTTGGTGACGAGCCTGAACCTGCACAACCCGACCGGCCTCGTCGTCCCGCCCGAGCGCCGGGAGGCGCTGGTCGCGGTCGCGCGCGCGGCCGATCTCCTCCTCGTCGAGGACGACGTCTACGGTCCCCTCGTCCCGGACCGGCCACCCGGCTTCGCGACCCTGGCGCCGGAGCGCACGCTGCATCTCACGAGCCTCTCCAAGTTCCTGGCCCCCGGCCTCAGGCTCGGCTTCCTGCACGGGCCGGAGCGCCTGGTGCGCGAGGTGACGGCGGCCCAGCGCGAGATCTCGCTGGGCTACGCGCCGCTCGCGGCCGAGCTGTTCGTCCGCGCGCATCGGGCGGGCGTCGTGGCGGAAGCGCTGCGCCAGCAGCGGCTGGAGCTCGGCGAGCGGCAGCGTCTGGCGCGGGAGATCCTGACCGGCTTCGCGCTCACGGGACAGCCGACGGCGCTCCACGTCTGGCTCGGCCTGCCCGAGCCCTGGACCAGCGCCGAGGCGGCGCTGGCGCTCGCCCGCGCCGGCATCCTGCTGACGCCGGCCGAGCGCTTCTTCATCGGCCGCGGCGCCGCCCCCAGAGCGGTTCGGATCTCGCTCTCGGCCGCACCGACCCGCACCCACCTGAAGAGCGCTCTGCAGCGCATCGTCGCCACGCTCGCCCACGCTGCGGGCCTGCGGGAAGGCAGCCTCGTCTGAAGGCCGGCGTCTGCTGGCCGCTCGTCAGCTCACGCAGCAGAGGAGCTTCAGCTCGATCGTCTGCGGCTTGGCCTGCACTTTGTCGGCCGGGGACAGGCCGGCATGGAAGCGCACTGCCACCCGCTCCGAGGGTATGCCGCGCCGGACCAGATACTCGGCGGTCGAGCCGACCCGGAGCAGCGCCAGCTCCCACGCATCGATCAACACGCCCGAGGCGTCCGCCGCCCGGCCCGTGTAGCCCTCGATCAGCACGAGCCAGCTCCGCTCGGCGGGCAGGCTCGCGATCTCGCGACGCACGTCGCGGACCACGTCGTCGAGACGCGCCTTCATCGCCGCGTCGAGCTCGGCCGAGCTTTGCGGAAACGCGATCTCGCTGCGGTAGAGCGTGCTCTCGGGCGCTGCATCGATGGTGCGGGCCAGCGCCGTGTCGGGCTGGAGGCGACCGGCCGCGCCGGAGCCATCCGATGCTTGCGCCAGAGCACCCTCGAGCCGATAGGTCAGGTTCGCGATGATCTGGTCGCGGCTGTCGAGACGGGTCCAGGCGAGGCTCAAGAGCCCGAGCGCCACGAGAAGGGCGAGCGCCAGCAGGCCCGTGGCGAGGACGAGCCCGCGCGTGCCGCCCAGCGCGAGCCCGGCTGCCATGCCCGGGCGCGCAGGGGCGCCGGCGCGCCTCCCTCCCCCGATGCCGGACGCGCCTCTCGGCCCCTGCTCGCGGGCCCGCCTTGCCTGCTCCTCGCGCCGTTCGGCCGCGAGCCCCTCGGCATCGTAGTGCATCCGCTGCTGCGGATCGCGCAGATGCTCGTACGCCTCCCGCAGCAGACGGAAGCGCTCCTGGTCGGCCGTCGTGCCGCTGTCGGGATGATAGAGCTTGGCCCGCTCCCGGAACGCAGCCTTGATCTCCTCGGCCGAGGCCGTCCGATGAACCCCGAGGAGCTTGTAATATCCGCGTGGATCGCCCACCGCGGCCATGCTGGTGCTCTCCGCTGCTCGCCCGCTGTGCCGGCCGGACTATACAGAGGGCTGCAGCAGATGCCAAAACCATGCACGCCACAGCTTGAGGTTTCGGACCAAGGGGAGGTAGGAAAACCAGAATGAGTCGCGCATTGTTGCGTTTGGGGCGCTTGCGCCGGACGCTCCTCGGCGAGCCGATACCGCGTCCGCCACGGGCGAAGAAGCGGCGGGCACGCAAGCCGCGCGATTTCCAGCGCTCGCGGGTCTATCGATGGGAGGCTCGGCACGTCTTCCCGCACGCGGGCGAGGCGCTCGATCTTGAGGCCTGCGCGGCTCTGGTCGAGCGCGCCTATCGCTGGCGCGAGGCGCCGGATGGTACCACGCCCTGGGCGCCACCGCGCGTGACGGACGGCCGGGGGCGGCGCCACGCGTGCGGCTCGCGCGAGGTGATCAAGCTGCCGCGCTGGGCGCGCACGCGGGCGGTCGTGCTGCACGAGTGCGCACACGGCATGGCCGACGACCAGCACGGGCCCCGGTTCGTCGCCGTCTACGCGGCGCTGCTCGAGCGCTTCATGGGCCTCGACCGTGCCTATCTGCTCGCGACCCTCGCCACCGCGCGCGTGCGGGTGGCCGCGGAACTCCTGCCCACCCCGAACCCGGACTGAACCGCCATGGCGCAAGGACTGGAGAAGGACACGTTCGGACGTCTCGCCGATGGCGGCGTCGTCGAACGCTACCGGATGACCAACGCTCGTGGCACGGAGGTCGAGCTCCTCACGCTCGGCGGGATCATCACCGCGATCCGGGTTCCCGACCGTGCGGGCCGCCTCGGCAACGTGGCGCTGGGCTTCGCGCGGCTCGAGGACTATGTCGCGCGCAGCCCGTACTTCGGCGCCCTGATCGGCCGCTACGCCAACCGGATCGCCGGTGCGCGCTTCACGCTCGACGGCCAGGTATACCGGCTCGCCGCGAATCGCGGCCGGAACACGCTGCACGGTGGCGCAACCGGTTTCGACAAGCGGCTCTGGCAGGCGGAGGAAGTCGCCGCGCCGGATGGCCCCGCCGTCGCCCTCGTCTACCGCAGCCCGGACGGGGAGGAAGGCTATCCCGGCAATCTCGACGTCCGCGTGATTTGCACCCTGACCGACGGCGACGAGCTCCGTATCGACTACCGGGCCGAGACCGACCGGCCGACGATCGTCAACCTCACGAACCATACCTACTTCAACCTCGAAGGCGAAGGCTCGGGCGACGTGCTCGGCCACGAGCTGATGCTGGCCGCGAGCGCCTATCTCCCCACCGACGCCGAGCAGATCCCGACCGGCGAGGTGGCATCGGTCACGGGAACGCCGTTCGACTTCCGCGCGCCGAAGCCGATCGGAGCCGAGATCCGCGCCGGCCACGAGCAGCTCGCCCGCGGCCGCGGCTACGATCACTGCTTCGTCCTGGACAAGGCGGCCTCCGGCGAGCTGTCGCTCGCGGCCCGCGTGCGCGCACCGGGCTCGGGGCGGGTGCTGGAGGTCCTCACCACCCAGCCCGGCATCCAGTTCTACACCGGCAATTATCTGGACGGGACCCTGATCGGCGCGGGCGGGCGGATCTACCGGCAGTCCGACGGCTTCTGCCTCGAGACCCAGCATTTCCCGGACAGCCCGAACCAGCCGCAGTTCCCGAGCACCGTCCTGCGACCGGGAGAGGTGTTCGCGAGCACGACGGTGTACCGGTTCTCGACCGGATAAATCCGCTCGTCGGGCCGAGCCGAGCTTCTCGGGGCAAGACTACCGCGAGTCGCTGGTCAGGCTGGCAAGAAGCTCGTCGATGACGCGCTCACCGCCCGCTTCGTAATGCGCTCGCTCGTAGAGCTGCTTGATGAGCGCGGCACGCTGGAGATCGCCCGCCTCCTCCAATTCTCGGGCGGAGATTTCGGCCACATCTCGACCGAACTCATCGAGCACTCGAAGAACTATCCCTTCGGCACGCTTGATCTCTGATTGGAAATATTCATTGACAGTCGATCCCTTCCCAGGATCGGAGAGGACACTCCCTGAGGGAACATATTCGAGAATCACCGTCGAGCTCGGGAACGAGGCCTGATAGGCCCTCGCGTTGATGCCGCGCGCCCATCGCAGCTTTCCTGCGGCATCCGCTGCCGCTAGACGGTCGACCAGAAGCCCGAGCTTCTCAGCGTCCATGATCGGTCCTCAGGCTGCGCCGCTCCAGGCTCGCGAGCAGCTCGCTGAGCCTGTCCAGCTCATCAGATAGTCGCGCGTTCGCGTCCGCAAAGCCGATCTCGCCACCGCCCCGCTCGCGCGCACGATCCAGCTCCCGCTCGAGCTGTGCCAAAATGGCGATGGTTTGCTGCAGCACGCCGCGCTCCTCGTCGTTGAGCGCATGATCGCGAGCGCGAATCTCGACCAATGAGCTGCGCAGCCGGGAATAGCGCTCGATCGCCTGGCTCGCTGCCCTCAGCCGGTTGAACGCCTTGAGCTCCTCGAGCTGCTGCAGCACGGCGGATAGCTGCGTCATCGTCCGTAGCGTGGTCAGCTTGCTCAGCGCATCACGGGATGCTGCCTCCGCCGCTTGCGCTGCAGATCGCGCCCGCCACGCCTGCCACACGGCTCCTGGAACCCCGATGATCGACAGCACGGAAGCGAGAAAGCCCACGACATCGTCGACACGGCTGTCCGCCAGCCAAGCCGTCAAGGCTTCGTACCATGCCATTCATCGGCGCCCCGCAGCCCTCGCTCTACTCGGAGTTTATCACCCCATCTTGAGCGCCGCCAGGAAGGCCTCCTGCGGGATCTCGACCTGGCCCACCTGCCGCATGCGCTTCTTGCCCTCCTTCTGCTTCTCGAGGAGCTTGCGCTTACGGGTGATGTCGCCGCCGTAGCACTTGGCGAGCACGTCCTTCCTGAACGCCTTCACCGTCTCGCGGGCAACGATCCTGCCGCCGATCGCGGCCTGGATCGCGACCTGGTACATCTGGCGCGGGATCAGCTCCTTGAGCTTCTCGCAGATGGCGCGGCCCTTGCTCTCGGCGTTGCTGCGATGGACGATCATCGAGAGCGAATCGACCCGATCACCGTTGATCAGCACGTCGAGCTTGACGAGATCGCTCTCGCCGTAACCGTCGAGATGGTAGTCGAAGCTGGCATAGCCGCGGCTGATCGACTTCAGCCGGTCGTAGAAGTCGTAGACGACCTCGTTGAGCGGCAGACGGTAGACCACCATGGCGCGGTTGCCGACATAAGTCAGCTCCTGCTGGATGCCGCGCTTCTCGGTGCAGAGCTGGAGGATGCCGCCCAGGAACTCGTCCGGGACCAGAATCGTAGCCTTGATCCAGGGCTCCTCGACGTGATCGATCTTGGTGGGATCGGGATAGTCGGCGGGATTGTGCAGCTCGACCGAGCTGCCGTCGGTCATGTGCACCCGGTAGACCACCGAGGGTGCCGTGATGACGATGTCGAGATCGAACTCGCGCTCGAGCCGCTCCTGGATGATCTCGAGGTGCAGCAGACCCAGAAAGCCGCAGCGGAAGCCCAGGCCGAGCGCCGTGCTGCTCTCGGGCTCGTACTCGAAGCTCGCGTCGTTGAGGCGAAGCTTGGCGAGGCTGTCCCTGAGATTGCCGTAGTCGTCGGCGTCGGTCGGATACATGCCGCAGAACACGACCGGCTGGCTCGGGCGAAAGCCCGGCAGTGGCGTCTCGGCGGGCTTGCGGTCGTCGGTGATCGTGTCGCCGACCCGGGCGTCGCTGATCTCCTTGATCGCGGCGGTGATGAAACCGACCTCGCCGGGCCCGAGCCGGTCGACCAGAAGCGGCTTCGGCGTCAACACGCCCACGCGGTCGATCACGTGCGTGGCACCCGTGCCCATGAAGCGGATCTTCTGCCCCTTCTCGAGCACGCCGTTCTTGACGCGCACGAGCGTCACCACGCCGAGATAGGAGTCGTACCAGCTATCGACGACCAGTGCCTGGAGCGGAGCGCTCTCGTCGCCTTTCGGCGGCGGCAGGCGATGGACGATGGCTTCGAGCACGTCGTCCACGCCGAGGCCGGTCTTGGCCGAGATCATGAGCGCGTCCGAGGCGTCGAGACCGATGATGTCCTCGATCTGCGCCTTGATGCGGTCGGGCTCGGCCGCTGGCAGGTCGATCTTGTTGAGGACCGGGACGATCTCGAGATCGGCGTCGATCGCCTGATAGGCGTTGGCGAGGGTCTGGGCCTCCACGCCCTGCGTCGCGTCGACCAGCAGCAGCGCCCCTTCGCAGGCGCGCATGGAGCGGCTGACCTCGTAAGAGAAATCGACGTGGCCCGGCGTGTCGATCAGGTTGAAGACGTAGTCCTCGCCGTTCCTGGCGGTGTATTTCAGCCGGACGGTCTGGGCCTTGATGGTAATGCCGCGCTCGCGCTCGATATCCATCGAATCGAGCACCTGGCTCGTCATCTCGCGTGGATCGAGCCCGCCGCACCTCTCGATCAGGCGGTCGGCGAGCGTCGACTTGCCGTGGTCGATGTGCGCCACGATGGCGAAGTTGCGGATGTGGGAGAGGTCGGTCATGGGTGCTCGGGCATGCTCGCAGTTAGCCCTGCTCCGGCTCGCGGAAAGCTCGATCCAGGTCCTGACGGCCGTGAATCACGCGCATGATGCGAGCACCCCGAGCAAGGGGCCGATAGCAGACGACATAGGGCCAGACGACAAAAGAACGGAGGCCGGGCGATATTTCCGGGCGCTCACGGCCAAGCTTCGGGTTCTCGGCCAGAAGATCGGCTACGGCCACGATATGATCCACCATCCTGTCTGCCCGTTCGGCGCCACTCTCGGCCGCGATCCAGTGGCGCACGGTGCGCAGCTCCCGTAATGCCTGAGCGGTGAACGTCGCGCGAGCCGCCATCAGGACTCGTCGAGATGGGACGGGCCGTCCGACTTGATCGCAGCCAGGATCTCATCGGTCATCTCGTACACACGACCGGCCGCAATGTCGGCGTCCGCTTCCGCGATCGCCGCCTTCAGCCATTCCAGCTTGGCCTGCTCTATATGGTGGTGGTCCTCGAAGGAGTACACCACCGCCACAGGCTTGCCGTTCTTCTCGATGGTCACGGGCGCCTTCTGCGCCTCCATCAGGAGTTCGCCGAAACGGTTCTTGGCGTCCTTGGCCGACATGGTGCGCATGGCAGTCTCCACCTGGCGGGAGCTAAAATAGCCATTCCAGCTCTCGCCGTCAAAAGGGCTGCATCGTCGCCCGGTCGGTGAACATAAATTGTGTTAGTCACTGAAATTATTGAGTTTCTCGAATTCGTTCGTGAAATTTCAATTTGCAAGCTCGTCGCTTCCCGCCGCATGCCCTTCCCGAGGCCGATCCGGAATAATATCCTAAACCATCCTCGTGCACAAGACAGGCCCGCCCGTGCTGCCACGGGCGCTCCCGCCCCGGACACGGCGGTCACTGCCGCAGGCTCGCTCCCGTGGCCTTCTCGGCCGCGGCCACGATCCTGCCGGCCACCGCCTCGATCTCCTCCTCGGTGAGCGTCCGGTCATTGGCCTGGAGCCGCACCGCGATCGCGAGCGACTTTCGCCCCTCGCCCACGTTCGGCCCGGCATAGACGTCGAACAGGCGCACGTCGCGGATCAGGCGACGGTCGACGCCGCGCACCGCATCGAGCAGCTTTCCGGCCGGCACCGACGCGTCGACGACGAAGGCGAAGTCGCGGTCCACCGGCGGATAGGGCAAGGGCTCGAGCGCCGGCTTGGCACGGGTAGCGCGCGTCTTGGGTTTGGGCAGCGTGTCGAGGTCGAGCTCGAACGCCACCACCGGCACGGCTGCGAGGTCGAACATCTTCAGCACACGCGGATGCAGCTCGCCGAAGGTGGCGAGCAGCGCGCGTCCCTGGCGCAGGCAGCCCGAACGGCCGGGATGATACCAGGCGGGCGCATCGGTCGTGACCTGCACGCTGTCGGGCTTGATGCCGAGCACGGCGAGCGCCGCCAGCGCGTCGCCCTTGGCATCGATCGCGTCAACCGGGCGGGTGCGCTGCGCCCAATGGCGCGGCTCGGCGGCGCCGAAGCGCACGGCCGCGAGCGCCATGACCTGCTCGCCCGGCATGGGCCCCAGAAAGCGGGGTCCCAGCTCGAACAGAGCCCCGGCCTCGTGCTTCCTCGCCACGTTGCGCGCCACCGCCGCCACGAGGTTCGGCAGGAGCGAGGGCCGCATCGCCGAGAGCTCGGCGTTGAGCGGGTTGCGCTTCAGGATGGGCTGCTCGTGGCCGAACAGCATCGCCTGCTCGGGCGGGACGAACGACCAGGTCACGGCCTCGGCATAGCCCATGGCCGCCACGGCGCGGCGCACCACCATGCGCCGGCGCTGCTCGGCCGTCAGCACGGCTTGGCCCACCGCCTCGGTCCGGGTGACCGGCACCGGGGGGATGCGATCATAGCCGTGCAGCCGCGCCAGCTCCTCGACGATGCAGGCCTCGGTCGAGATGTCGTGGCGCCAGGAAGGCGGTGTCACCTGCCACTCCGCCGGGCCACCTTCGAGCGTGAAGCCGAGGCTCCGGAGAATGCGCTCGATCTCGGCGGGCTCGAGGTCGATCCCGGCGAGGCGCGCGAGACGGCTGCGGCGGAAGCGCACCGGTGCCGCCCGCCCCGGCACGGAGCCGGCGACGAACGGCTCGTCCGCCTCACCGCCGCACAGCTCGAGGATCAGGCGCGTGGCGTACTCGGTCGCGGGCAGGACCAGCCCGGGGTCGAGACCGCGCTCGAAGCGGGTGCGGGCGTCGCTCTCGATGCCGAGCCGGCGGCCGGTGGCGGCGGTGCGCAGGGGATCGAACAGCGCCACCTCCAGCAGGACGTCGGTGGTGTCCTCGTCGACGGCGGTGCTTTCGCCGCCCATGATGCCACCGAGGCTGATCGGGCCGCTCTCGTCGGCGATCACGGTCATCCCGTCGTCGAGCCGGTAGGTGCGGCCGTCCAACGCCAGGAGCTCTTCGCCGAGGCGCGCGAAGCGCAGCGTGATGTCGCCCTGGACCTTTGCGGCATCGAAGACGTGGAGCGGCCGGCAGAGGTCGAAGGTGAGATAGTTCGTGATGTCGACGAGCGCCGAGATCGGCCTGAGGCCGATCGCCTTCAGCCGGTTCTGCAGCCAGGCCGGGCTCGGGCCGTTGCGCACGCCACGAATCATTCGGCCGACGAAGAGCGGGCAGGCATTCTCCTCGCCCTTCGGGAAGGCGAGATCGATCCGGATGCCGGCCGGGCCTCTGCTCGGGACCGGCGCGAAGTTCCGGGTCTTCAGGCGGCCGAGGCCGGCAGCGGCGAGGTCGCGGGCGATGCCGACGACGCCGAAACAGTCGCTGCGGTCGGGGGTGAGCTTGACCTCGATCACCGGCCCTTCGAGCCCGAGCGCCTTCGCCGCCGGCTCGCCGACCTCGGCGGTCTCGGGCAGCTCGATGATGCCGGTGTGATCGTCGCCGAGCTTGAGCTCGCGCGCCGAGCACAGCATGCCGACACTGGGCACGCCGCGGATCACGA
The DNA here is from genome assembly GCF_037908215.1 of Benzoatithermus flavus. Classification (NCBI taxonomy): domain Bacteria; kingdom Pseudomonadati; phylum Pseudomonadota; class Alphaproteobacteria; order Geminicoccales; family Geminicoccaceae; genus Benzoatithermus; species Benzoatithermus flavus. The sequence continues at coordinate 30,978 of NZ_JBBLZC010000031.1, forward strand.
CCTTCTTCAGCACCTCGCCCGAGACCGGGATCACCGCACCTTCGGGCGCGAACACGACCTTGATGCCGGCGCGGGCGTTGGGGGCGCCGCAGACCACATCGAACGTGCCGTGCTTCGTCTCGACCGTGCACAGACGCAGCCGGTCGGCGTTCGGATGCTGGCGCGCTTCCCGGACATAGCCGACGCTGAAGGCTGCGAGGTCGGCGCCGGGATCGCTGATGCCCTCGACCTCGATGCCGAGCATGGTGAGCCGGTCGGCGAGAACCTCGAGGGAGGCCTCGGTCTCGAGATGCTCCTCGAGCCAGGGGAGCGTGAACTTCATCGCGACAGCCCCGCGTAGGTGGTGGGGACATCGAGCGGCACGAAGCCGTAATGGCGCAGCCAGCGCAGGTCGGCCTCGAAGAAGGTCCTGAGATCGGGGATGCCGTATTTCAGCATCGCCACACGGTCGATGCCCATGCCGAAGGCGAAGCCCTGCCACTCCTCGGGATCGAGGCCTACCGCCTCCAGCACCTTGGGATGCACCATGCCGCAACCCAGGATCTCGAGCCAGTCGCTGCCCTCGCCGACGACGAGCTCGTCCTTCGAGCGCCTGCAGCCGATGTCGACCTCGGCCGAGGGCTCGGTGAACGGGAAGAAGCTCGGGCGAAAGCGCACGGGCACGTCGTCGCGCTCGAAGTAGGCGCGCACGAAGTCGATCAGGCAGCCCTTGAGGTGGCCCATGTGCGTACGCCGGTCGATGAGGAGCCCCTCGACCTGGTGGAACATGGGCGTGTGGGTGGCGTCGCTGTCGCGCCGGTAGGTACGGCCGGGGGCGATGATACGGAACGGCGGCTTGCCGGCGCGCATCGTCCGGATCTGCACCGGGCTCGTGTGGGTGCGGAGCAGGAGCGGCCGGTTGTCGAGCTCGGCCTCGAGGTAGAAGGTATCGAACATCTGCCGCGCGGGGTGCTCCGGCGGGATGTTGAGCGCCTCGAAATTGTGCCAGTCGTCCTCGATGTCGGGACCTTCCGCGACCGAGAAGCCCATGTCGGCGAAGATCGCGACGATTTCCTCCATGGCCTGGGTCACGGGATGGATGCGGCCTTCGGGGCGCTCGCGCGGCGGCAGGGTGACGTCGATCCGCTCGGCCTCGAGCCGCGCATCGAGCGCTGCCTCCTCGAGCACGGCACGGCGGGCGGCCAGCGCCTCCTCGATCTCGCGTTTCAGCGTGTTGAAGGCCTGACCGACCTCGCGGCGCCGCTCGGGCGGAAGCGAGCCCAGCTGCTTCACGAGCTCGGTGACCCGGCCCTTCTTGCCGAGCGTGTGGACGCGGAGATCCTCGAGCGTGCGCAGATCGCCGGCAGCGGCGAGCTGGCCCAGGATCTCGCTGCGAAGACGGCCGATGTCGACGTCCATCCGCCTAACCTCTCGCGATGCGGCCCTCAAAGCGGGCCAGAGAATCGGGACAACAAAAAGGGGCCCTGCGAGGCCCCTCTTCGCCCGGCCCGGAGCGATCGCTCCGGTGATGTCCACGGAAGCACCCCCTCGAGGGTGCGCCGGCTTCACGCCTGGAGAGCGGCCTCGGCCTGCTTGACGAAGCCCGCAAACGCCGCCGCGTCGTGGACGGCGATGTCGGCCAGGACCTTGCGGTCGAGCTCGACACCGGCGAGCTTCAGGCCGTGCATGAACCGGCTGTAGGTGAAGCCGTGCTCGCGCACCACCGCGTTGATACGCTGAATCCAGAGCGCGCGGAACTCGCGCTTCTTCGTCCGCCGGTCGCGGTAGGCGTACTGGAGCGCCTTCTCCATCGACTGGCGGGCGGTCTTGATGCAGGTGCTGCGGCGGCCGCGATGGCCCTTGACCTGCTCCAGCACCTTCTTGTGCCGGGCGTGGGAGGTAACGCCGCGCTTCACACGAGCCATATCGGTCGATCCTTAATCTACCTGCCGCCGGTGCTTCAACGGTAGGGCAGCATCAGCTTGACGAGCGCCGCGTCCCCGGCTTCGAGAATCTTGGCCCGACGCTGGCCGACCTTCACGGTCTGGGCCTTGTGCGTCATGTTGTGGCGGTGGAAGGCGGCAGCCCGCTTCACCTTGCCCGTGCCGGTGAACGAGAAACGCTTCGCGGCGCTCCGCTTGGACTTCATCTTCGGCATGTCAGGGAAAACTCCAGATCAAACGCAGCGCGCGCCGCGGCGCGACGACGGCCCGCGCCTTATAACGGAGCGAACGCGCGGGCGCAACAGCGAGAAAAGCGTTCCCTGCCCGCACCCCGGCATCTACCGCCGGGCATGCTTGCGGTGCGCGCGCGGTGCCGCCAGCACGAGCGCCGTCCAGGGCCCCCGGTCGATCCGCTCGAGGAGGTGCAGCCCCTGTCGGCAGTGGGCGGCGATCACGGCCCCGGCCTGCCGGTCGAGCAGACCCGAGAGTACGGCATGCCCACCCGGCGCCAGATGCCGGCGCAGGGCAGGGGCAAGCTCGATCAAGGGATCGGCCAGGATGTTGGCGAGGATAAGATCGAAGGGGGCACGTCGGCGGACCAGGGGATGGCGATAGCCCTCGGCCACGATCACCCGCATCCGATCGGCGACGCCGTTGATCCGCACGTTCTCGGCCGCGACGCGCACGGCGATCGGGTCGTTGTCGAGCGCTATCACCTCGGCCGGCCAGCATTTGGCGGCGGCGATCGCGAGCACGCCCGACCCGCAGCCCACGTCGAGCACGCGGTGGAACCGACGCTTCCGAGCCAGCCGGTCAATCGCGACGAGGCAGGAATGGGTGGTCGCGTGCTCGCCCGAACCGAAGGCGAGGCCCGCATCGATCTCGATTCCGACCAGCCCCGCCGGTAGCGCGTCGCGCGCGTGCGAGCCGTGAACGACGAACCGGCCGGCCTCGATCGGCGGCAGCTTCAGCTTCGTGGCGCCCACCCAGTCGGTCGCCGGCACGCGCTCGACCGTGACGCCGTCGAGCGTCACGCCGGCGGCCTCGCAGGCCAGGCGCAGTTCGTCCGCGAGCTTCTCGGCCTCCGGCGGCTCGCGGTAGAACAGATCGATCTGCCAGCCCGAGGCCTCGGCCGTCGCCTCGTCCTCGATCTCGAACACGGAGACGCTGAGCGCATCCTCCTCGAACCGCTCCAGCACGTCGGGCATCCCGGGCCCGCGCGTCCGGACGGTAGCACGCCAGAGCTCGGCTTCGGCCGTCACGGCAAACCTCGTTCATGAACGTGAAGCAACCCGCGGGATCGGTTAGGCGGGCTCGACGAAGCTGTCGATCACCTTCTTCCTTCCCGACTTCTCGAAGGCGATGTCGAGCTTGTTGCCGTCGATCGCCTCGATCCGGCCGTAGCCGAACTTCGGGTGGAAGATCCGCTCGCCCGTCTTGAAGGCGCCGCTCCTGCCCACGGGCCGGGTCTGGAGGATCTCGGCCCGGCCCTCGATCAGCTTCGCACCCTCGACCCGCTGCGTGCGGAAGCGGCTCGTGGACCTGGCACGGAACGGCTCGTCGTCGAGGAAGCTGCCGAGGTCGGGACGCGTCGCCGGATTCCGGTGCAGGTGCTCGATGTGCTCGGGCGGCAGCTCGTCGATGAAGCGCGACGGCACGCTCGAGGACCACTGATTGTAGATGCGCCGGTTGGCGGCGAAGCTGATGGTGAGCCGCCGCCTCGCGCGGGTCATGCCGACATAGGCGAGCCGGCGCTCCTCCTCGAGCGCCTTGGTCCCGCCCTCGTCGATCGCGCGCTGGCTCGGGAACAATCCCTCCTCCCAGCCGGCGAGGAACACGTTGTCGAACTCGAGCCCCTTCGCACCGTGCAGCGTCATGATGGTGACGAGGTCGGCGTCGGGCTCGGTCGCGTTCTCCACGACGAGACTCACATGCTCGAGGAAGCCCGGCAGCGTGTCGAACTCCTGGACCGCCTTCACGAGCTCCTTCAGGTTCTCGAGCCGGCCCGGCGCATCCGGCGAATGCTCGGCCTTCCACATCGCGGTGTAGCCGGATTCGTCGAGGATGGTCTCGGCGAGCTCGCGCGGGCTCTTCTCGCCGAGCTCGGCGCGCCAGCGATCGAAGGTGGCGATCAGCTCGACGAGCGCGTTCCTCGCGCGTGTCGGCAGCTCGTCGGTCTGGGACATGGCGCGCGCCGCCTGGAGCAGACTGACCTCGGCCGCGCGCGCCGCGGTGCGCAGGGCCTTGAGCGTGCTCTCGCCGATGCCGCGCCGCGGCAGGTTGATGATCCGCTCGAGCGCCAGATCGTCGTCGGGCTGACAGACGACGCGGAAATAGGCGATGGCGTCCCGGATCTCCGCCCGCTCGTAGAAGCGCGGGCCGCCGACGACGCGATAGGGCAGGCCCACCTGGATGAAACGCTCCTCGAAGGCACGCGTCTGAAAGCCCGCGCGGACCAGGACCGCGGTCTCGGTGAGCTTCCCACCCCGGCGCTGCCAGGCCTCGATCTCGTCGGCGACGAAGCGGGCCTCCTCCTCGTCGTCCCAGAGACCTGCGACCCGCACGAGCTCGCCCGCCTCGCCCTCGGTCCACAAGGTCTTGCCGTGGCGGTGGCGGTTGCGGGCGATCACGCCGGAAGCCGCCGCCAGGATGTGGCCGGTCGAGCGGTAGTTGCGCTCGAGCCGAATGACCGCAGCGCCAGGAAAATCCTGCTCGAAGCGCAGGATGTTGCCGACCTCCGCTCCGCGCCAGCTATAGATCGACTGGTCGTCGTCGCCCACACAGGTGATGTTCTTGTGCCCGCCGGCCAGAAGGCGCAACCAGAGATACTGCGCCACGTTCGTGTCCTGATACTCGTCGACCAGGATCGCCTTGAAACGCCGCTGATACTGGGCGAGGAGATCCGGATTGCCCGTGAGCAAGGTCAGCCCGTGCAGGAGCAGGTCGCCGAAGTCGCAGGCATTGAGCGTGAGCAGGCGCTCCTGGTAAGCGCGGTAGAGTTCGATCCCCTTGCCCAGCGCGAAGTCGCCGACCTCGACCGCCGGCACCTGGTCCGGCCGGTAGCCCCGGTCCTTCCAGCGCTGGATGATCGCGACGAGGGCACGTGCGGGCCAGCGCCGCTCGTCGAGGGCGGCCGCCTGGATGATCTGCTTGGCGAGCCGCTCCTGATCGTCGGCATCGAGGATGGTGAAGCCGGGCTTGAGGCCGACGAGTTCGGCATGGGCGCGCAGCATGCGCACACCCATGGCGTGGAAGGTGCCGAGCCACAGACCCGCGACGCTGCGCCCGATCAGCCCCTCCACCCGCTCGACCATCTCGCGCGCGGCCTTGTTGGTGAAGGTGACCGCCAGCACCTCGTGCGGCCGAGCGCGGCCGGTGAGCAGAATGTGGGCGAGTCGGGTGGTGAGCACGCGCGTCTTGCCGGTACCGGCGCCGGCGAGCACCAGGAGCGGACCGTCCTCGGCCGTCACCGCCGCGCGCTGCTCGGGGTTAAGGCCCTGGAGATAGGAGGCGGCCTCGCCCGCGATCCGGGCGCCCGGCCCCGACATCCCCAACGCTAGCTGTCCGCTCATTGACCGATCGTCGTCCTGTGTGAGAGATACCGAGCCTACGGCTCCGGGCGATCCCGGCGTCCTTTATCGGAAAGGCCGAGAGGATGCTCGGCGGTGATCGTCATCGCCCTCACCTAAGAGGCCCGAGCGGCGGCGACAAGGCGCATGACCATCCGAGCGGGGGTTCTCCATGGTTCTCGACCGATGATGCGCGATCATTCGGTGCCTTGTCCGACATCATGCATGTCGCACGGATGAACCCATGCCTCATAACCTCTTCTTGTAGTTTGGAGCCGGTTTTGGTAGCCAGCGAGCCGTCGAGCGGCGAGTGAGCCGATGTCCCCGGTCGCCATCTGCATCTGCACCTGTGACCGCACGCATCTTCTGGCGCGTGTGCTGCATGCGCTCGAATCGATCGAGCTCGGCGAGTTCGGGTGCGAGAACGTCGTTCTGATCGTCGTCGACAATCGCCCGGACGGGCGGGTCCGCTCGCTGTGCGAGAGCATGCGCTCGCGGCTGCCGATGACGCTCCATGTCGTCGAGGAGCAGCAGCGCGGCATCTCGTTCGCCCGCAACCGGGGCGTGCGGGAGGCCCTGGCGCTGGGCGCCGGCTTCGTCGCTTTCATCGACGACGACGACCTGCCCCGCCCGGACTGGCTGCTCCACCTGCTGCGCACCCAGCACGAGACCGGCGCCGATCTCGTGTTCGGCCTGTGGAGCCTGCCCAACGACCTGCCGCTGCCGTGCTGGCTGCGCAACACCCGCTATTTCCGGCCGCCACGGCGCGAAGACCGCAACCGCTTCGGCCTGCCCGGCTGGGCCGGCACCTACAACGTCCTGATCTCCCGGCATGCGCTCGAGATGCTGGATGGGCCGGAAGGTCCGTTCCGTGCCGAGTTCGCCCATTGCGGCGGCGAGGACAGCGATCTGTTCATCCGCGCCAAGCACGCCGGCCTCAGCCATGCCTGCGCCTACGACTCGATCGTACTGCGCATCTGGGAGACGCATCGGCTCACCCTGCGCGGCATCCTGCGCCGCGGTTTCCAGCGCGGCGGCTCGCGGGTCCACATCGCAAGGGCGCATCTGCCGGCGGAGCAGGTGCGCGGGCTGGTCTGGGCGAGCTGGCGCAAGCTGGGCAAGGCGCTGCTGCGCCTTACTCTGACGGGATGGCGAAGGAGCCGGCTCGTGGGCTCGCTTCTGGCCCTCGCCCATTCCCTGGGCGAGATCTATGCCTGGACGGGAATGCGCTACAGCTTCTATCTGCGCCGGCCGGACGACGGCCGGAGAATCGGATGAGCGTTCCGTCCCGCCCGCCAGCGAGCCGCTCCCCCTTGCGCGAACAAGGTGACATGATGCCCAAGCGGGTTCCTCGATGGCGCAAGCGTCTGCGCAAATGGTGGAACGCGGTCGTCGAGGTCGCGCGCCTGGCCCCACTGGGGCGGCGCACGCTCGTGATCCTGGGCACGTTCGTCGCCGGCGTGCTCGATCTCATCGGCATCACCATGATGGTGCCGCTGATCATGGCGGCGACCAACCTAAAGGATTCGGCCAAAGGATCGGTGGTTGCCATCCGCACGGCCCTGGAAGCAGTGGGGCTTCCGTTCTCGCCGATCCCGATCCTGGTGCTGATCGTGGCCGGCCTGGCGCTCAAGGCCGTGGTCTCGATCGCGGTCACGCGCTACGTGGGCAGCGTCGTCGCGACCATCACGCGCGACATGCGGATCCGCCTGATTCGAAGCCTCCTGAACGCACGCTGGAGCTACTTCGTCCGCCAGCCGATCGGCCGGCTCGCCTTCGCGATCGGCCCGGAGGCCGATGCGGCGGGCCAGTGCTTCGAGAACCTGAGCGGTCTTCTGGCTCTCACCCTCCAGGTGCTCCTGTTCGTGACGGTGGCGGCGCTGCTCTCCTGGCAGCTTCTCCTGATCGCCATCATCGCGGCCGTCGTCAGCCTGGCCTGGTTCGGCCGCCTCGTCCAGCAGGGCCGGAACAGCGCCAAGGAGCAGCGGCGCCGGATGCGGCAGCGCTCGGCCAAGTTCACGGACGCTCTCCTCGGCATCAAGCCGATCCGTGCCATGGGCCGGACCGAGCGCTTCGCGCAAGTGTTCGAGAGCGAGGCCCGTGACGCTGCCGACAGCGCCCGCGCCGGCGTGCTGAGCGGGGAGTTCGCGGCCGACCTGCAAGAGCCGGTGATCGGCGCGCTCCTCGCGATCGGCCTCTATGTCGCGGTGAGCAGCCTCACCCTGCAAGTACACGACGTGCTGATCATGTCGCTCCTCATGGTCAAGACCGTCACCGCCCTCCTGCCGATGCAGCGGCAGGCGCAACGCTTCATCCAGTCGCACGACCAGTACCGCTCCTTGCGCGAGCTCCTGCGCACCACCGAGCGGGCGAAGGAGGAATCCTACGGCGGCCTGGCGCCTCGTCTGCAGCAGGCCATCCGCTTCGACCGGGTCACCTTTGCCTATGGCGAGAGGCCCGTGCTGCAAGCGCTGGAGCTCGAGATCCCGACCGGGAGCATCACGGCGATCATGGGTCCCTCGGGCGTGGGCAAGTCGACGATCGTGGACCTCCTGCTCGGCCTCTACAGGCCGGACGGAGGTGCGGTGCGAATCGACGGGGTCGATCTGCGCGACATCGATCTCACGGCCTGGCGGCACGGGATCGGCTACGTGCCGCAGGAGGTGCTCCTGTTCCACGACACGGTCCGACACAACGTGACCCTCTACGAGGAGGGCATACCGGACGAAGCGGTGATCGAGGCGCTCGTGGCCGCCGGCGCCTGGAGCTTCGTCGCGGAGCTGCCGGAAGGGCTCGACACCGTGGTCGGAGAGCGCGGCAACCGTCTCTCGGGTGGCCAGCGGCAGCGGATCTCGATCGCGCGAGCGCTCCTCCATCGGCCCCGCCTCCTGATCCTCGACGAGGCCACGACCGGCCTCGATCCGGAAACCGAGCGCGCTGTCTGCGCGCAGGTCCGCAAGCTCTGCGCCGAGTACGGCCTCACCGTGCTCGCGGTCTCGCACCAGCCGGCTTGGCAGGAAGCGGCGGACCTGGTCTATCGAATCGCGGATGGCGAGGTCGCGCAGGTGGCGTATCGTCTGCCACACGGCCGCGTCGGCGAAGCCGCTGCGGCGGGCTGATGCCGATCCGGCGCCACCCGAAGCCGTGGCCCGAGGACGGCCTCAGGCCGGATCCCGATGCTTGAGGCGACGTTTCTCGAGCTGGCGATGGATGCTCTTCTCGACGGTCCACAAAGGCTTGGTGACGCGCCAGGTCACCGACCGCTTGATCCGGTCCAGCTCTTTCGCCGGATCCTTCTTGCGTCGGACGAGCAGACCCGCGGATGCGGGGTGCATCTGGATGAACGTGGCCTGGGCCAGCCGCAGCGCGTCACGAAGACCGGGCGGCACCGCCCCGAGATAAGGGCGCAGACTGCGGGCGTAGTTGGCGTGGACGCTCGTCGAGCTCTGCACGCCCGACTTGCTCACCCGGTAGCGGACCAGCGGCCGCGGGACGACGTAGAGCCGAAAGCCCTTCAGGGCGGCACGCGCGAACAGTTCCCAGTCCTCGTGGCCGACCCCGTAATCCTCGCTGAAGCCGCCGAGCGCCTCGAACGCCTCCTTGCGGATCAGCGCGTTGACGTCGCCGAAGCAGTTCTCGAACGCGCCGAGCGCGACATTGGCGCCGGCCGGCAGCCAGAGCACCTCGACGGGGTCGGTCCGCGCCGTCGGATCGTCGCCTTCGAACGGGCGCAGGACGCAGGTGAGGATGTCGGCATCGGAGGCGAGCGCCGCCTTGACGAACGTGGAGAGTTCGTCCGGGTCGGTGACGTTGTCGTCGTCCATGAACTTCACGTACGTGCCGCGGGCCTGCGCCACCGCTGCGTTCCGCGCGGCGCCGGGGTAGCGGTTGGCTTGGCGGACGATGCGCCAGCCGCGCCGCTCGAACTCGGGCTCGAGCCGGTCGAGATAGGCCAGCGCCTCGGGCCGGTCGCTGCCGTCGTCCACCAGCACCACCTCGAAATGCGGGTAGTCCTGGGCTCGGACGGAATCGAGCGCTCTCGCCAGGAGCTCCGGCCGGTTGCGGGTCGTCATGCACACCGAGACCAGCGGCAGCGGCCGGGCGGCGGTCGCCGCTGGACGGGTACGCCGCTCCCGGCCCAGGCGCCCGTGCAGTTCCAGCCAGGCGCGGTGGTTCGCCTCGATGTCGAACGCGCACCGCACCGGGAGGTTGGGGGCGGCCAGGGCCTGCGCCAGCTTATCGGCGAGGAGCTGCGGCTGTGGGACGAAGCAGGCCCGGTCGCGGTCCTCGGGTGCTATGAGCTCCGGAATGCCGCCCACCCCGGCGGCAAGGAAGGGTATCCTCGCCGTCAGGCACTCCAGCACCGTGTAGGGCGAGTTCTCGACCAGGGACGGCATCACGGCGAGGCGGCCGGGCGCGGCGAGATAAGCGAGCGCGCCGTCGCGATCCTTGTCCGGGATCGTGCGGCAGGGAAACGGCCATGCCGCCGCCCGTTTGGCCGCATAGGCGTCGCCGCGCTCGCCACGAATGTCGCCGGGCTTGCCGAGGAAGGTGATGGTCAGGGGTCGCTGCAGCACGGGCACGAGGCGGTCCACCGCATCGCAGAACAGGGCCAGCCCCTTGCGCTCCTCGAGCCGCCCGAAGAACACGAGCTCGCTCACGGGGGCGCCGCCGCCCGCCGGCCGGGCCAGGGGGCGGTCGAGCATCACGTTGGGAAGGACCAGCGTGCGCTCGGGCAGCGTCCAGCCCTGCTCCCGGATCCAGTCCAGCATGTAGCGGCTCGGGCTGACGACAAGGTCGGCCAGCGCGATCGACTGGGCCTCGAGAAAATTCACATCGAGCTGATGGAAATGATTGACCGGCTCGTGGTTGCCCAGCGTGTGCCACAAGGTCGGGCTGTGGGTGCCGACGCAGAAGGTGGTGTCCTGGAAGTCGAGGCCCAGCCGCTTGGCCAGCATGGCGTAGTAGCCGTAGCCACGCCATTCCGGAAAGTGGACCACGTCGTAGGTGACCGGCCGACTCCTCAGCCACAGGTAGGTCAGGTAGGACTCGGCGCGCTGCGGCGGCGCGTAGAACCGCAGCTTGTGGTCCAAGAGCGCCGGCTCGAACGTGACTCCGCGCTCGGCGTACCATTGCTGCCAGCGCGAGATGGAACCCTGCTCGCACCGTTCACCCAGAAGAAACGCGATCGTGACCTCGTGGCCGGCCTGGGCCAGGAGGAGGGCCAGCTTGGTGTAGGCCGTGCCGATGCCGCCGTTCCTGATCGGCCCGTGAATATCGATCGTGGCGATGCAGATCTTCATGCTGAAGCTATCCAATGAGGCCGGCACGCCCGTGAGGTGCATGAGCCGTGTCGCCGCGTCAATCGGAACCGGCAGGGCAGGAAGGGGTCAGTCGCGCATTGCCGCGCCATTCCGGCGGAGCTTCTTCTTGGTGTAGCGGATGGGCCGGGACATGCGCCAGAAGAGCGAGCTCTTGATGCGGTCGAGCTCCTCGTCCTTGCGGCGGAACTGCTCCCGGAACCATTGCAGCTCCTTGTCCTTGTGGCGGCACTGTTCCTCAAGCCACTCTATGCCCTGCTCCAGCTCCTCCAGGTAGAGCCGCGCCGCAGCGGCCTCGCTCTCTTCCTCCTCTCTGCGCCTGAGGAAGGCGATCAGCTTCTGCAGCTCGGATCCGTGCGCGAGCCGCAGCGTGTCGCGCAGGGCCGCCGGGACAGCCTCGAGGTAAGGGCGCAGGCTGCGCTGGAAGTCGGCCACCATGTGGCCGCTGCGCAGCATGCCCGTGTCGCTCACGCGGTACCAGAACAGCGGCTCCGGCACGACGTGCAGCGTGAAGCCTCGCAGCACCGCACGCGCGAAGAGTTCCCAGTCCTCGTGCCCGACCCCGAAATCCTCGCTGAAGCCGCCGAGCGCCTCGAAGCATGCTCGGCGGATCAGGGCGTTGGCATCGCCGAAACAGTTCTCGAACAGCCCGAGCGATAGATTGGCGCCTACCGGCAGCCAGAGCGGCTCATGCTCTCCGCTCCCGGGATGGTCACCCCGGAACGGGCGCAGGACGCAGGTCAGGATGTCCGCGCCCGAAGCCAGCGCCGCCTTGACGAACGTGGAGAGCTCGTCCGGGTCGGCGATGTTGTCGTCGTCCATGAACAGGAGATAGTCGCCCCGTGCCGCGGCGGCAGCAGCGTTGCGGGCGGCACCCAGATATCGGTTCGCCTGGCGGACGATGCGCCAGCCGCGCCGCTCGAACGCGGGCTCGAGCCGGTCGAGACAGGCCAGCGCCTCGGGCCGGTCGCTGCCGTCGTCCACCAGCACCACCTCGAAATGCGGGTAGTCCTGCGCCTCGAGCGAGCGCACCGCCTGCTCGAGGAAGCGCGGCCGGTTGCGATGCACGAGGCAGACGCTCACGAGCGGCTGCTCCACCACCACCGGCGACGCCATGGAGGCGGCAGGGCGCCGGGCGAGTTCCTCGTGCAGCTCGAGCCAGCGGCGGTTGTTGGCGGCGACGTCGAAGGCGCAGCCCGCCGCTGCCACTCCGTCGTGCAGGGCGGCGCCGAGCGCGCGCGCGAGGGCCGGAGGCGTCGGCACGAAGCAGGTCCGCGCGCGATCGGGCTCGGCCACGAGTTCGGGCACGCCGCCGATCCCGGCCGCCAGGAACGGGATGCCGGCGGCGAGGCACTCCAGCACCGTGTAGGGCGAGTTCTCGATCAGCGAGGGGATCACCGCGAGGCGGCCCGGCCGGGCGAGATAGGCGAGCGCGGCATCGCGGTCGAGATCGGTGATCACCCGCCAGGGCAGGCCCCATGCCTCGGCACGCTCGGCGGCGAACGCCGGCCCGGGCTGGCCGTGGATCTGGCCGGGCTTGCCGAGGAACGTCACCTCGACCTGCCGGTCGAGAGTGGGTGCCAAGCGGTCCATGGCGTCGCAGAACAGACCGAGCCCCTTGCGCTCCTCGAGCCGCCCGAAGAACACGAGCTCGGTGACCATGGCGTTCCCGGGCCTCTCTGCCGGAATCGGCGCGTCCAGCATCACGTTCGGCAGCACCATGGCGCGCTCGGGCAGCGTCCAGCCCTGCTCCCGGATCCAGTCCAGCATGTAGCGGCTCGGGCTGACGACGAGGTCGGCCAGCGCGATCGACTGGGCCTCGAGCCAGTGGAGGTCGATCTGATGCAGCTCGGAGACGACGACGCCATTGCCTAGCGTGTGCCACAAGGTCGGGCTGTGGGTACCGACGCAGAAGGTGGTGTCCTGGAAGTCGAGGCCCAGCCGCTTGGCCAGCATGGCGTAGTAGCCGTAGCCACGCCATTCCGGAAAGTGGACCACGTCGAAGCGCTCGGGGAGTTCCCGCAGCCAGATGTAGGTGCGGTAGGCGTCGCCGCGCTGCGGCGGCCCCTGCAGACGCAGCCGCGCGTCGAGTCGGACGGGCCGGAAGACGATCCCGCGCTCGGCGTACCAGCGCTGCCATTCGCGCAGACTGCCCTGCTCGCCCTGCTCGCCGAGGAGGTAGGCGATCGTGACCTCGTGGCCGGCCTGGGCCAGCAGCAGCGCCAGCTGGGTGTAGGCCGTGCCGATGCCGCCGTTCCTGATCGGGCCGACGATGTCCAGGGTCGCGATGCAGATCTTCACGACGTCGCTCTCCGTCCTATCATGCCCGGCTACTACTCGACCGAGACCTTCTCCAGCCAAACCCGGCAGGCCGCGTCGGATCCATCGGCGCTCTCGCCTTCGAGCTGCAGCAGCCCGTAGGCGGCATCGGGGTCCGGCAGGGCCATGTCGAGGCGCGCCCCGTTCGTCAAGACCAGGGAGGCGGCATGATCGCGCCGGGGCGAGCCGTCGCGCTCGAGCGGAACGAAGCGCAGGTGCGCCGTCCTGGCAGGGCTGCAGGAGTCGAGCCTCACCTGCGCCCGCAGGCGGCTCACCGCCCCGAGCCTGCCGAAATAGAGCAGCGCGCTCGGGCCGGCGCCCACCGAGGTCTTGAACGTCGGCAGGATCGGCCGCTCGTCGATCGGCACGACGATCTCGGTCCGGTCGTCCAGATGGACCCAGTAGTCCTCGCCGCCCGGCGGTGGATCGATATCGCGCTCGAGGGTTGCCAGGGTCGCGAGGACGTCCTCGAGCGAGGGTGCGGCGATGCGCTCGAAGATCCGGGCCTCGGCATCCATGTCGAGCGTGAAGGCGCCGGGCAGCGGGCGGTAGTTGCGGGCGAAGTCGCGGCCGGCGACGAAGGCGCTCACCAACGCGCCGACGACATCCTGCTCCTGCGGCCGCAGGTGATACTGGGCCGGCGTCGCGACGACGACGAGATCGGCGTCGATCAGTGCCTGCAGGGGGTAGCCGTCGCGTGAGTCGACCTGCGGGCTCCACAGGATGCGCAGCGGCGGCTCCTCCGGACGGCGCACCTCCTTGTCCGCCGCCATCAGGATGTCGGGATTGAGCACGATCGAGGACGCGGCCACCAGGATCCTGCGGTCGGCTCCGGCGACACGCCGCAACTGCTTCACCAAGCCGCGCATGCTGGCATAGTCGCCGCGCCTGAGCGGCGGGATCGCCTGGGAGAGCAGGCCCACCCGGGTGTCGTTCGAGCCCAAGGCAGCGGTGAGCCGGGGCATCGCCCAGGGCGACAGGCACATGATGCCGTTCACGAGCAAGGCCAGAACGAGCGCGACGCGGGCCGGCCGGAAGGTCGAGAGCCGCATCAGCAGCCCGAGCCCGACCGCCAACACCGCGGTGAAGAGATAGGCGTAGTGCTGCCCGGTCTGCCGCGCCGCGCCGAACCAGACGGCCGCGAACAGGCCCGCCGCGCCCAGGACCAAGACGACGGCACCGCGGTCCACGTCGTGGCGCCACAGTCCCCAGCCGAGTCCGGCCAGACCGGCGACCAGGATCAGCCAGCCATAGTGCCCGCCGTAGTAGACCGCGAGGACGCCGGTCGGGATCTCGTACGAGGCATAGTAGACCGTGTAGTCGGTGGTCAGGGCGCGCCAGGCGAACGCCGGAGCGATCGCGAACAGGGTGCCCACGGCCACGACGGCCAGCACCATGGCGCGCGACGCGGTGACCGCGAGCACGGCCCTGCGTGCGTTGTCGGCTGCCGACTGCCAGCGTGCGGCCAGGGCGCCGACGCTCACCGTCGCGAGCTCGACCGTGGCGGCATAGGCGAGATGACGGCGGAAGACGATGGCGAAGCCGGCGAGAGAGCCGATCCACAGCACGCTGCGCCACCGGGCCAGCGTGCGGTCGCCGAGATAGATGTAGAGCACCAGCACCAGCAGCGCCGCGCCGCCGATATCCGGATAGCCGCGCAGCGCCGCCACCCAGGTGGCCGGCAGAGCGAGAACGAGCCAGGTCGTGGTCCAGAAGACCCGACGCGGCGCGCGCCTGACCAGGCGCGTGGCGACGGCGCCCGTCACCAGCGCGAACGGCACCACGTAAACGGCGACGATCGCGAGGATGTAGGGCATGCGGCCCGGTCCCGTGACCATCAGCAGCGGCGCCAGCGGGACCGACGGGATCATGTTGTAGTCGGACGGCAGTGCCACGAGGAACGCCGCCCAGGCCTGGCCCAGGTCGTGCGCGAGCAGGTGTGCGAGCCACTCGGATCGGACCTGATAGCCCACGAAGTCCCAGTAGTAGAAGAAGCGCTCGCTGCGCACGTAGAGGTAGGCGAACGCCAGGGCCGCCGCATAGACGGCCACGACCAGCAGCAGGTCGATAGCGAGGATGCGCCGATGCGCCACGGCGGAGGCGGCCGACGGAAAGGTGCCGGACAGGGCTGCCGGCCGGGCGATGCGACGGCTCGCCGCTTGGCCGACCGCATTGGAAGATACCCGGATCAACCAACGCTCCTTAAAATATCGGGCGGTATGGACGGGGTGCAGCTCGGACGAGCAGCGGAACGATGATCATCGCGGGCTCTAGTTGGGAACGCTGCAACGAGTCAATGAGCAGCTTGCGGAATGGTCAGCTTGCCCGCGGAAGGTGGAACAGCGCCGTGCCGCCTCCTGCGGCAAGGTGCCGCGCCGCCCCGAGAAGCGATGCGGCAGTGGCACGTCGCCTTGCCCCTTGTTACCGTCCGCGGCATCGGCCTTCCGGCGGGGCGGAAGGCCGGGGTTGGTTCTCGCGAGGTCACGCCAGGGTCGATGGACATCCTTCTCCTCGGGAACGATCCGGTCGGTCGAGCGCTCGACGTGGCGAGCGTTGCGGCACGCCGAGCGCAGCGGATGAGCAGCATCGGCCTACCGTTCCGGCCGACACCGGACCGGCATCCATGATGCGACCCGTGATGAGCCGGCAGCCGCCCCGCACCTGGCTGGCATCCCGCTTGCTTGCCCGTAAGGAGAGGTCGGCGGGACGGCCCTGCCCGTCACGGGCCGGCCGGACCGGCCGGGACCTTGCCTGGAACGAGGCGCGGCAGGCTCTGCCGCGCCGCACGCTGCAGCAGGATAATCGATGCGTTACGCGAGCCGGGTCCATGCTCTGGGCGGCGCCGAGGCCGCCGCATGGGACATTCACAACGAGGCCGTGGCCCGCAAGGCGCGCGGCGAGGACATCATCCTCCTGTCGGTGGGCGATCCGGACTTCGCCACCCCGGCCCCGATCGTCGCGGTGGCCAAGGCGAGCCTCGACCGCGGGCATACCCATTATGCCGACGTGACCGGCGAACCGGCCTTGCGGGCGGCGATCGCGGCCCACCACGCCCGGCTCTCGGGCCAGGTCGTGTCGCCCGATCAGGTCGTGGTGCTGGCCGGCGCCCAGTGCGCGCTGTTCGCCGCCTGCCAGTGCCTGCTCGAGCCGGGCGATGCGATCCTCGTGCCCGAGCCCATGTACGTCACCTATCCGGCCACCGTGGCGGCCGCGGGTGCGAGGCTCGTGCGGGTGCCGCTCGATCCGGAGCGGGGCTTTCACCTCGACCTCGACCGGCTCGAGGAGTTCGTCGGCCCCGACGTGCGCGCGATCCTGATCAACTCGCCACACAACCCCACGGGTGCGGCGATGACCCGAGCCGAGCTCGAGCGGCTGGCCGAACTGTGCCGGCGGCACGATCTCTGGCTGATCTCGGACGAGGTCTATGCCACCCTTCTCTACGAGGGCGAGCACGTGAGCCCGGCGAGCCTGCCCGGCATGGCCGAACGGACCGTCACCGTGTCGAGCCTGTCCAAGTCACACGCCATGACCGGCTGGCGCGTGGGCTGGCTGATCGGGCCGCGCGAGCTCGCCGTCCACGCCGGGCATCTGGCGCTCTGCATGCTCTACGGCTCGCCGGGCTTCATCCAGGAGGCGGCGACCGCGGCGTTGTCCTCGGAGCTCGCCGAGGTCGTGGCCATGCGCGAGCGCTACCGCCGCCGCCGCGACGCGGTCTGCCGCCGGCTCGCGGGCCTGCCCGGCCTCGCCTGCACCCGGCCCAAGGGAGGGATGTTCGTCATGCTCGACGTCCGCCGCACCGGCCTCGACGCCGACACGTTCGCCCGCGAGCTCCTCGCGAGCGAGGGGGTCTCGGTGTTGGCCGGCGACGCCTTCGGCGGGGCCGCCGCCGGCCATGTCCGCTTGAGTCTCACCGCCGCGGACGAGAGGCTGGCCGAGGCCTGCAACCGGATCGGCCGGTTCGCCTTCCGCCTGTCCGCCCGCAACGGCGCGCGGGCACCGGCCTCCGCAGCGCCGGCGGCCGAGGAGCCGGCGCTTTAGTCCGGCGCCGGGCCGGCGGCCTCATGCCTTCCCGAACGGAGCCGCCTTGTCCTGCCGCTCGCCGCTGCCGTCGCCGAGCACGACGGCCGCCAGCCGCCGCGCGGCCCGTCTCGCGGCATCGGGACGGCGGAAGCGGCTGCCGTCGAGGACCCGGAAGCGTCGGTCGAGAGCCACGAAGCGGAGATCGGTGGGCTCGCCGACGAGAACGCCGGCAAGGAGATCGGCCACGGTGACGGGCACCGCGTTCGCGTTGCGCTCCTGCATCGAAGGGTGATCCTTGCTGTTCCGAGAATGACGAAGGAAGAGGAAGCCCGAGAAAAGGCCGCCTCGAGGGCGCATGCGCGCCCGGATCAGCTACGACAATGGCGTCCGAGATCTCTGCTGGTGCGGACCGCGAACATGATCGACATGGCGGGCTCTCCCGAAGGACGAGAACCACGACCGAAGCCGTGGCGCTTTAGCGTTTGATGACGCGGCGCAAGCTGCTCGGTTCAAATCACCGCGGCAGCCCCGGCGGGCTGCGACATGATCATGGTAAGGCTCGCGCCCCGGGTCAACACGCGGCGGCATCTTTTTGGATTTTTAATAACTTGCTTCATCCTGTCCGGCCTTCCGGCACGGGCATCGGGACCACGATGCCGGACAGAATTCCAGTTATTCCCTATCATGTCAATAGGATTTATGTAGTTCAACCCCTGGCCCGCATCGGCAGTCTCGGTGTCGAGGGCACCTCGTGCGGGTCGTACGGCCATGCGGCGCGCCTCGGCCGCGCCCGTCCGCCGCCGACACGAGCAGCCTTTACGCTGCGCCGGCGGCGTGTATGCTCGCCAGCAACGCGGGGGGAGCAGCTCAACCGCAACAGGGAGGCAGGCATTGGCGCTGCTGGAGCTCAGGGGCGTCGCCAAGCATTTCGGCGCCATCGAGGCGCTCAAGGGTGTCGATCTCACCATCGAGCCCGGCGAGGCCGTCGGCCTCATGGGCGATAACGGTGCCGGCAAGTCGACGCTGGTCAAGATCATCGCCGGCAACTTCCCGCCCTCGGAGGGCGAGATCCGGCTGAACGGCGAGGTGCAACACTTCCACAAGCCGGCCGATGCGCGTGCCCGCGGGATCGAGATCGTCTATCAGGACCTGGCCTTGTGCGACAATCTCACGGCGGCCGAGAACGTGTTCCTGGGGCGCGCGATCACGCGCAAGCTCGGCCCGTTCAAGTATGTCGACTACCGCGCGATGTACGGGCGCGCCGCCGAGCTGTTCAAGGAACTCAAGTCCGAGACCCGGCCGCGCGATCTCGTCAAGCAGATGTCGGGCGGTCAGCGGCAGGCGGTGGCGATCGCCCGCACCCGGCTCGCCGAGGCCAAGGTCGTGCTCATGGACGAGCCCACCGCCGCGATCAGCGTGCGGCAGGTGGCCGAGGTCCTGGAGCTGATCCGCCGCCTCAAGCACCAGGGCATCGCGGTCGTGCTGATCAGCCACCGCATGCCCGACGTGTTCGCCGTGTGCGACCGGGTGGTGGTCATGCGGCGCGGCACCAAGGTGGCCGACAAGCCGATCGCCCACAGCTCGCCGGAGGAGGTCACCGGCCTCATCACCGGCGCCATCCGAGCCGCATGAGGCCCGCCGCCATGCAGAACAGCCGACCGCTGCAGACCAGCGTCGATCTCGACGAGATCGCCGGCCTCAAAGAGCGCACCCCGCTCCAGCGCTTCCTCGCCAGCCAGCCCTTCTGGGTCACGGTGGCGCTCGTCGCGATCTGCCTGGTGATGAGCTGGCTGCAGCCCGACGCCTTCGCCACCACC
>NZ_JBBLZC010000104.1:0-616 GCF_037908215.1 Benzoatithermus flavus
TCAGCCTTCCTCGGCCAAAGTGACGATTCGTGAAAAAGTGTCGAAACGGTTTCCTGTCGGTGTTGAATTTTTCAATCGAAACAAAATGCCGGATGGCTATTCCGTTGGAGAACCGACTGTGAAACCAGATGCCGTGACGATTACCGGGGCGAAGGAACTAATCGACGAGATTGTGTTTGTCAAAGCCATCGTCGACTTAGATGGGGCGACGGAAACGCTGACGAGAGAAGCGCGCGTTCGGGTGTACGATCGACGGGGAAATGAGTTGGATATTGAGCCAGAGCCATCGTCGGTGGAAGTAACCGTGCCGGTGAAAAGCCCGAGCAAGACGGTGCCGGTTCAAGTGCGAACAACTGGGGAGTTGCCGGATGGTGTGCATCTTGTCAGCATCACGCCGGAGCCGGATCGAGTGACGATTTATGGACCGAAGGAAGTGTTGAACCATATTGACAAGCTGGAAGGATTGACCGTTGATTTGGACGATATTACGGATGATGCGACGGTAGAACTTGACGCTCCGCTCCCTGATGGCGCAAAAAGCGTCAACCCAGACAAAATCAAGGTCCATATTGATGTGGAAAAAGACGTCACGCAAACGTGGAAAGACGTGCCGATC
>NZ_JBBLZC010000105.1:0-609 GCF_037908215.1 Benzoatithermus flavus
TTGCCGATCAAGTGCTTGTACCGCTCGTCATCCGGATGCACGGCAACGGCCGTATCGCCGAGCATCGTCTCCGGACGGGTCGTCGCCACCTCGATGAAGCCGGAGCCGTCGGCGAGCGGATAGCGCATATGGTAGAGCGCGCCTTTCACTTCTTTATAAACAACCTCAATGTCCGACAACGCGGTTTTCGTCACCGGATCCCAGTTGATGATGTATTCGCCGCGGTAAATGAGCCCTTTCCGGTAGAGCGAGACGAACACTTCGCGCACCGCTTTGGAAAGCCCTTCGTCAAGCGTAAACCGCTCGCGCGTGTAATCAAGCCCAAGCCCTAACTTCGCCCATTGGCTGCGAATATGGCCGGCGTATTCTTCCTTCCACTTCCACGTTTCTTCTAAAAATTTTTCCCGGCCTAAATCGTAGCGCGACAGCCCTTGCTGGCGCAATTTTTCCTCGACTTTCGCCTGGGTGGCGATGCCGGCGTGATCCATTCCCGGAAGCCACAGGACGTCATACCCTTGCATCCGCTTCATGCGCGTAATGATGTCTTGCAGCGTCGTATCCCACGCATGCCCTAAGTGCAATTTGCCGGTGACGTTGGGCGGCGGGATG
>NZ_JBBLZC010000106.1:0-608 GCF_037908215.1 Benzoatithermus flavus
CTGGGAGCTTTCTCCACTGTTGAACGGAATTGCCCGTCAAGGCGCTCGAGTTTCATCTTTAACGTTTCAAAGTTTTGCATAAACAGGTCTTTTTTTTCAGGTTTCAGTTCCATCAGCAAATCGCGGATGTTCTCGGCGATCGAAATGGATCGGATGGGGTCAAGCCATACGTGAGGATCTTTGTCTCTGTGTTCATCTTTGTGCCCTTCGCCATGCGCATGCTCCTGTTCATGGTTCGATTCAAGCAATTCGATGCCGTTTGTGGCAACGAGAAATCGGACGTGCTCATTTTGTAATGTTTCCTGCAGTTTTTCGGCGAACGGCTCCATCCCGTGGCCAATGTAAATGAAGGCGTCCGCATCGGCAATCTGCTGCACGGTTTTGGGTGTCGGTTCGAACGTATGGGCTTCCACTCCCGGCGGGTAAACGCTTTTGACGTTCACGGCGTCGCCGCCGATTTTTTTCGTAAAGTCTTCAAGCGGATAGACGGTTGTATAAATCGTCAATGGGTCGTTCGATGTTTGGGCCTTATGTGCCTCCGGTTTTGCTTGGCAGCCGTATAGCCAGGCGCTTGCCGCCAAAAGGAAAGACAAAAGAATGGATGGTAG
>NZ_JBBLZC010000032.1:0-49451 GCF_037908215.1 Benzoatithermus flavus
GCCGCGTCTCGCCGGCCTGCCCCGCCGCCCGCGCGGTCCTTGACGGCACGCCCGACCAGGACGTCGCTCACGAGAGCGGCCGCTCGCCGAGGCACGGCGGCCCGGCGCCGAATGGCGTCGTGCCGGCCGTGCTCCGCCACCACACGACGCCGTGACCCGGGCGCCGTGCCTCGGATCCCGACACGCTCCTGGCCCGTTCTCTGCCCGTACCGGCAGGTCGGGTGCCGTATCGAGCGAGGCGGACATGGAACGCGGCAGGAGCGAGATCGTCGTCATCACCGGAGCCAGTGCCGGCGTCGGACGGGCGACGGCGCGCGCCTTCGCGGCCGAAGGGGCGCGGATCGGCCTGCTCGCCCGCGGGCGGGACGGACTCGTCGCCGCCGCCGAGGAGGTCGCGAGGCTGGGCGGGCGAGCACTGCCGATTCCGACCGACGTCGCCGATCCCGAGGCCGTCGAGCGCGCGGCCGCCGCGGTCGAGGCGACGTTCGGGCCGATCGACATCTGGATCAACAACGCGATGGCGACGATCTTCTCGCCCTTCGCGCGGATCACGCCCGAGGAGTTCCGGCGTGCCACGGAGGTGACCTATCTCGGCACGGTGCACGGCACCATGGTGGCGCTGAAACGGATGCGGCCGCGCGATCGTGGCACCATCGTCCAGGTGGGCTCGGCGCTGGCCTATCGCGCCATTCCGCTGCAGTCGCCCTATTGCGGGGCCAAGTTCGCGATCCGCGGCTTCACGGACGCCTTGCGCTCGGAGCTGCTGCACGACGGCAGCGCCGTCCACCTCACCATGGTGCAGCTCCCGGCGGTCAACACGCCGCAGTTCGACTGGGGTCGCAACAAAATGCCGCGCCGGCCGCAGCCCGTGCCGCCGATCTTCGAGCCCGAGGTCGCGGCCGGGGCGATCCTGTTCGCGGCCCGGGCACGTCGCCGCGAGGTCTGGGTCGGTGGCCCGACCGTCAAGGCGATCCTCGCCAACAGGCTCATGCCGGGTCTGATCGACCGCTATCTGGCGCATTTCGGCTACAGCGGCCAGATGGCCGACGAGCCTGCCGTGCCCGGCGCTCCCGACAATCTGTTCGCGCCGGTACCCGGCGACCACGGCGCGCACGGCCGCTTCGACCGGCTCGCCACCGACCACAGCACGGCACTCTGGGCGAGCGAGCATCGTGGCCTCCTCGTGGCGGGCGGCCTCGCGCTCGGCGCTCTGCTCGCGACGGCGCTGGCCGGTGGCGCGAGGCGCAGGCTGCCCTATGGCGAAGTCTGATCCGGCCATCCTGCGGCTGACGCGGACGCGAGCCGCCACCGGCCCGGTGGCGCACCGCGGCTCATTCGCCCGGTACGATGGCCTCCTCGGCCGCCCGGCTCTCGCTGCGCCCCCGCAGCAGCCGGCGCGAGAACGCCGCCAGATCCTCCATGTAGCTGTAGAGGACGGGCGTGATGAAGAGTGTCAGGAGCTGCGAGACCAGGAGCCCGCCCACGACCGCGATGCCGAGCGGCTGACGTAGCTCGGCGCTGGCACCTTCGCCCAGCGCTATTGGCAGCGTGCCCATGATGGCGGCGAGCGTCGTCATCATGATCGGCCGGAACCGCAGGAGGCAGGCTTCGCGGATCGCCCGCAGCGGCGGCAGCCCCTCGCGCTGGCGCACGAGTGCCACGTCGATCATCATGATCGCGTTCTTCTTGACGATGCCGATCAGCATCAGGAGGCCGATGATCGCGATCACGCTGAGGTCGAGCCCGAAGAGCGTCAGCGCCCCCAGAGCCCCCACCGCCGCTGCCGGCAGGCCGGTCAGGATCGTGAGCGGGTGGATGAAGCTCTCGTAGAGCACGCCGAGCACGATGTAGATCGTCACCACCGCCGCCAGCAGCAGGATGCCCTGGTTCGCGAGCGCATCCTGGAACACGCGCGCCGTGCCGGAGAAGGTCGTGCTGATCGTGGTCGGCACGCCGAGCTCGGCCTTGAGCGCATCGAGCCGCTGCACCGCATCGCCCAGGGAAACGCCGTCCGGCAGGTTGAACGAGATCGTCACCGCCGGGAGCTGGCCGAGCTGGTTGATCGTGAGCGGCCCCGCCGTCCGCTCGATGCGCGCGAAGGCCGAGAGCGGCACGAGCTTGCCGGAGCCCGAGCGGATCCGCACCTCGTCGAGCCGGGCGGCGGTCCAGGGAATGCGCGGGTCGAACTCGACGATGACGGCGTAGTTGTCGCCGGTGGCATAGATGGTCGAAGCCTGCCGCGCGCCGAAGCCGGTATAGAGCGTCGAGCGGAGCTGCTCGGCCGTGATACCGAGTGCGCGCACCTTGTCCCGGTCGATCACCACCTTCGCCTGCAGCGCCGTGTTCTGCAGATCGGTGGTGACATCGGTGAACAGCCGGTCCCGGCCCATGGCGTCGGCGAGCTTCATCGCCCAGCCGTCGAGTTCGTCGCGGTCGATCCCCTGGACCACGAACTGATACTGGCTCTTGCTCTGCCGCCCGCCGAAGTTGAGGTTCTGGATCGGCACGACGAAGCTCGCGAGGCCCGGCACCTTGGCGAGGTCGCGCCGGAGATCGCCCACCACCTTCGCGAGCGGCGGGCGCTGGTCCTGCGGCTTGAGCTCGACGAAGAACCGGCCATTGTTGAGCGTGCTCGTGGGCCCGCCGGCACCCACGATCGAGGCCACGTGCGCGACATGGAGCGAGCGCGTCAGAACGGCCTCGGCCTCGCGCTGGAGCGCCAGCATCGCCGGGAACGACACGTCCTGCCGTGCTTCGGTCTGGATCGAGAGCTGGCCGATGTCCTCCTGCGGGAAGAAGCCCTTGGGGATGTTCTGGAACATCCAGCCCGTGGCGCCCAGCGTGGCGAGGAACACCAGCAGCATCAAGGGCCGCACCTTCAGGCACGCATCCAGCGTCATGCGGTAGGCCGCGAGTAGGAGGGCGAAGCCCCGCTCGAACAGGTTGCGGCGTGGCTCGCCTTCGGCCGCGTGCCCGCCCCCCGGCAGCCGCGCGCACAGCATGGGTGCCAGCGTGAGCGAGACGAACGCCGAGGCCGCGATCGCGATCGTCACCGTGACCGCGAACTCGCGGAACACGCGCCCGACCACGCCGCCCATGAGCAGCACCGGGATGAACACGGCCACGAGCGAGAGCGTGATCGAGAGGATGGTGAAGCCGATCTCGCGGCTGCCCGCGAGCGCGGCCTCGAACGGGCGCATCCCCTCTTCGATGTGGCGGACGACGTTCTCGAGCATGACGATCGCATCGTCCACGACGAGCCCGACCGAAAGCGTGAGGGCCAGGAGCGAGATGTTGTCGATCGAGTAGCCCAGAAGACGCATCGCGCCGAAGGTCGCGATGATCGAGACCGGCACGGCCACGCTCGGGATCATGGTGGCGGCGAGCCGGCCCAGGAACAGGTAGATCACGAGGACGACGAGGCCCACGGTGAGCAGCAGCGTGAGCTGCACGTCGTGGACCGCCGCACGCACCGAGGCCGAGCGGTCGTTGAGGACGTGGATGCTGGCGGTGGGGCCGAGCTCGGCCTGGAACCGCGGCAGCATCTCCTTCACCTTGTCCACGACCTCGACCGTATTCGCCCCGGGCTGCCGCTGGATGGCGAGCACCAGCGAGCGCTGGCCGTCGTAGGCGCTGGCCTGCTGCGTGTTCTCGACCGAATCGATCACCCGCGCGAGGTCGCCGAGGCGCACCGGATGGCCGTCGCGTGTCGCCACGATCAGGTCGCGGAACGCGGCGGCGTCGGCGAGCTGGGTCTCGGCCTCGATCGTGAGATTCTGGGTCGGCCCCTGCACCGTGCCGACCGGCGTGTTGGCATTGGCGGCCGCGATCGCCGCCGCGACCTCGTCCACGCCGATGCCGCGCGCTGCCAGCGTGTCCGGGTCGAGCTGCACCCGCACCGCATATTTCTGGCTGCCGAAGATCAGCACCTGGCCGACGCCGTTCACGGTCGAGAGGGCCGGCGAGATCACCTGCTCGGCGAAGGCGTCGAGCTTGGGCAGCGGGGTCGTGTCGCTGGTCAGCGCCAGCAGCAGGATGGGGGCATCCGCCGGGTTCAGCTTGCGATAGCTCGGCGGGGTCGTCATCTCGACCGGCAGCAGGCGCTGGGTGCGCGCGATCGCGGCCTGCACGTCGGCGGCCGCCTGGTCGATGTCGCGCTCCAGGTCGAACTCGATCGTGATCGAGGTCGAGCCTTGCGCGTTGGTCGTGCTGATCTGCTGGATCGCCGGGATGGTCGAGAACTGCTTGATGAGCGGGGTCGCCACCGCGTTCGCCATCGTCTCGGGCGAAGCGCCCGGAAGCTGGGCCGTGACCGAGATCGTCGGGAAATCGACCTGCGGCAGGGCCGCGACCGGCAGCTCGCGGTAGGCGAACAGCCCGGCCAGCGTCAGCGCCAGCGAGAGCAGGATGGTGGCGACCGGCCGGCGGATGAACAGAGCCGAAAGGTTCAAGCGCCCGCTCCCTGCTTCGTACCCGTCCCGCCGGCACCCGTCACCTTCTCCGCGACGCGCGTCCCGTCGCGCAGGCGCTGCTGCCCCTCGATCACCACGTGCTCGCCGGGCTCGATGCCCTTGTCGACCACCACCACGTCCCCATGTGTCTCGCCGGTCACCACCTTGCGCACGGCCACCTTGCCGTCGGCGCCCACCACGTAGACGAACGGGCCGTCCTGACCCGGTTGGACCGCCGCCAGCGGCACGGTGACCGCATGCTCGTGCCTGCCGAGCTCGATCTCGACGTCGACGTACTGGCCGGGCCACAGGCTCCCGTCCTCGTTCGGGAGCAGGGCCTTGGCCGTGATGGTGCCCGATGTCGGATCGACGCCGCTGTCGATGAAGTCGAGCGTGCCTTGACCTTGCGGCCCCGTCCCGCCGTGGGCGAGCACCCGGACCGGCACCTCGCCCTGCGCCGCGGCCGCCCGCAAGGTGGGCAGATCGCGCTCGGGCAGGGTGAACGAGATGCGCAAGGGCTTCATCTGCGTGATCGTCACCAGCCCCTCGCCGCCGTCCGAGGCGCGGACGATGTTGCCCGGTGTCACCCGCACGACGCCGAGACGCCCGTCGATCGGTGCCCTGACCTGGGTGTAGCCGAGCCGGATCCGGTCGGCGTCGAGGGCGGCCTGGTCGGCCTGGATGTTGGCGGCCGCGATCTTGGCCTCGGCCTCGGCCTGGTCCACCTGCTGCGGGGCGGCGACGCGCTTCTCGAGCAGGTCGCGGGCGCGTCGGGCATCGGCCTGGGCACGGGCCAGCGTCGCCTGATCGCGGGCCAGCGCCGCCTCGTCCTTCGCGATCGCCGCCCGGATCTCGCGGTCGTCGATGCGGAACAGGAGATCCCCCTTCTTGACGATCTGACCGTCCCTGACGAGCTGCTCGACCACCTCGCCCTCGACCCGGGCGCGGACCATCACGGTCGCGACCGGCTCGACCCAGCCTACCGAACGGCGCGTCACGGGCACGTCCTGCCGCGTCGCCACCGCCGAGACCACCGCGATCCGCGGCGCTTCTGCCGGCGGAGACGCTTTCTGCGCCGCTCGCGCGTCCGGCGAGGCCGACTCGTTCCCGAGCCGGGCATAAGCACCGTAGCCAGCCGCACCCGACAGGGCCAACCCGACGAGGATCAATCGCACGTACCGCATCGAGGCGCGCTCCGCCGATCTCAGGGCGAGGGGCCGGCGGGCCCGCGCGGCGCCAGCCCGGCCAGGAGGAGATTCGCCACGGCCTCGGCCGGGTCGCCGCTGCCGCTGTCGGCCGCCATACGTACCCCGCCCAGAACCACCATGGCCGCGAGCTCGGGCTCGACGTCGGCGAAGGCACCGCTCGCGACCCCTTCGCGGATCACGGCCGCGATCTCGCCGCACACCTGCCGCAGCTCGCGCCGCAGCACCGCCCGTCCGGCGTCGCCGGGTCGCGTGGCGCTGCCTTCCGCGATGCGGATCAGGGCCTTGAGCCGACCGATCTCGGCGAACATCACCCGTACGAGCGCGCGCAGCCGTGCCGCCGGCGGCCCGGACTCGCGGGCGATGGCGGCGACCCGGCTTTTGAGCCCGGCCAGGATCGCCTCGATCGCCTCGACGAAGAGGGTCTCCTTCGTCTCGAAGTGCCGGTAGACGGTGGGCTTCGCTACCTGCGCCGCGCGCGCGATGTCGTCCATCTGCACGGCTTCGTAGGGTGCCGCGGCGAAGAGCCGTGCCGCCGCATCGAGGATCCGGCGGCGTCGATCCGGAAGGGAAGGAGAGGCGGGCAGGCAGGTCATCACGGCGACGAAATTGAACTCGCGGGTTTCGTTCAGCAAATGGTCACGACCGGAGGAGCCCGCAACCCGCTCACGCAGCCGTGCTATCGCGTCGGGTTCCGGTGCGCCGGGGGCCTGCCACCACGCCCCGACGGATCTTCGTCGCATGTGCTCGATCCGCTTCGTCCCGCCGGTGATGCACCGAAGAAACGGGGCGGATGTGGCGAAAATTTGCTGCGGACCCTTTCTCTTCGTCACAGTCCTTTGCAGAGGTCCGGTTCTGCGACAGCTCGTTACATTCGACCGCCCTCTGCTCGGACGACCGCAGCCGGCTCGCGCGACGACACTCGAGCCCGAGCGGCGGGTCCTGCCGGCGCAGTACATCATGTCCCGGCTGCTCGACCGGCTGGAGAAGGGAGAGCCTCGTCGCCCGCGAGCCGCAGCGGACGGTATGGCCCGTCTCGCCGCCTCGATCCGGCGCTGCGTGGGGACCGGCCGTCCGAGGCGGAAGCGGAACTCCTGGCCTACCTGCTCGGCCGGCTGACGGACCGCTCCCCCGGCGGAAAGACCCGGACACAATGGCAGCCGCGGACGGGGTCGGAGACCCGCCCGCGGCCGCATGCCGCCCCGCGACGGACAATCGGCTCAGAAGCGGTAGCCGAGGCTCAGGCCACCCCACAGGATGCCCTTGTGAAAGTCGCCGGGGTTGCGGAACTGGTAGTCGTAGGCGACCTTGGCGCGGAGCGGTACGGACCTGATGATGTTGATGTCGAACCCGAGCTCCGGGCCGACCACGAGGCCGTCCTGAACGCCGGCGCCGTAGACGCCGCCGAAGTTGGCGCTGAGATACGGGCGGAAGACCATGAGATTCAGGGGTGTGATGCCGAGATTCAGCACCGTGCGGCCCACGAGGCCGTTGTTGACGCCATTGAAGCTCTTCAGGATCGCCTGATCGATGGTGAGCTTGCCGAAGCGCCCGGCCATGACGTCGAAGGTGAGGTCGAGGCCGGCCATGTCGTTTTCGGTCTCGTGCTGGCCCGATGGTCCATCGGTCTCGCCGAAATTGTGGCCGTAGAGGCCGCCCACCGTGAACGTGAAGCGGGGCTGACGCTCGGGCTCGGCCGGCGGCGCCTGCTCCGCGACGGGAGCCGGTGCAGCCTCCGGTGCCGGAGGGGCTGCCGGTGGCGCGAAAGCGATCTCGACGCGGCGGTTCCTGGGCTCGCGCACACCATCGCCCGTCTGAACGGCCAAGTCGTGCTCGTCCCGTCCGGTCGCCACGATCTGGCTGTCCGGAACGCCCAGCCGCACGAGTTCCTGCCGCACGGCCTCGGCGCGGCGCTCCGACAGGCGCTGGTTGTAGGACGCCCGCCCCGACGTGTCCGTATAGCCGGTCACGGTGATCTGCGCCGAGCCCGTTCGCTTGTATTCATCGGCAGCCTGCGCCACCACCCGCCGCGCTTCCGGACCCAGGGTCGCCCGATCGAAGGCAAAATAAACGGTATAGTTACCTGGTGCTGTTTGAGTAGAGGGGGCGACAGACGAGGATCCACCGGTTTGCTGCGCGTAAGCAGGCGCAGCCAGAAGAGCCAGCATCGATGCGCCAAGGAGAAGAGATCTCATTGCGATGCCTCATCCAGTTCTCGGTCACACGCTCGCGAATCCACCCAGGATCATAACGTCGATCACTACCGATCGGTCACGACGAGATCGACGAAATTCTCATTGCGATATCTATTGTTGCTATTTTGCAACATGTGTTGTTTCCGAAACAGGAATGATTGCCCGCCAGCCATCGGAGCATTGCCCTCCTTGTAATAGATAATCTTGCCTAGATGATAAATTAATGATTGAATAACCGATGGCACGTTGACGGCACGAACACATGAGCGCCACGAATCCGTTGGACGACATATCGGCCCCGCCGTCCCACCACGGACACCGGCCGTTCCGGCTCTCGCTCGAAAGCATCGCTCTGATGCTGCGCCTCGCCGATCTTGCGGTGGTGGTGCTGTCGGCTCTGGCCGCCTGGTCTCTCCGTGGGAACGCCGGCCCGTCGCCACAGCTCTTGGGCTTCGGCATCGCTTGCGCGAGCCTGATGACGCTCGATCTCTTCGCCGCAGCGGGCCTTTATCGGCCGCAGGAGCTCGGCCGCATCCGGGTTCAGGCCGTACGCGTCGCCGGCGCATGGAGCATCGTGTCCCTCCTCCTCTGGCTTCTTGCCGCCGCCACCGGCAGCATGCGGTCGCTTCCGTCAGGGTTTCTCGCGAGCTGGTGGCTGTCCGCGCTCGCCCTCCTTACCGGTCTGCATGCCGCCATCGGCGATGGGGTGAGCCGCAGCCAGCGCCGGGGCCGGCTCGCCACCCGGATCGCTCTGGTCGGCGCCGGCCCACAGGCCGGCCATCTCGTCCGGGAGATCCGCCGCGGCGCGCCGGCGCTGCGGGTGGTCGGCATTTTCGACGATCGTCGCACCCGCATCCCTGATACGGTCGAGAACTGTCCCGTGCTCGGCACGCTCGACGATCTCGCTGCCTGGACCCGCCGTGGGGAGGTCGATCTGATCATCGTCGCCCTGCCGCACCATGCGGCGGCGCGCCGACTCGCCTGCCTCGAGAGGCTGCGCGTCCTGCCGATCGATGTCCGCCTCAGCCCGGACCTGCCAGGGCTCGAGTTCGGGATACGCGGTGCCGCCGAGATCGCGGGCCTGCCGCTCGTGCGCGTCTTCGACCGGCCGCTGGGCGGTGTCGCGTGGCTCGTCAAGGCGATCGAGGACCGGGTGCTCGCCGCCTTGATCCTGCTCCTGACCGGTCCACTCATGCTGGCGCTGGCGGTTCTCGTCCGGCTCGATTCACCGGGGCCCGTGCTCTACCGTCAGCAGCGTTTCGGCTTCGACGGCCGGCCGATCGACGTGCTCAAGTTCCGTACCATGTACGTCGACCGCTGCGATCCCGCCGATGGCGACGTCATCTCGGCCCGCCGCGGCGATCCGCGCGTGACGCCGTTCGGCCGGTTCTTGCGCCGCACCAGCCTCGACGAGCTGCCGCAGTTCTGGAACGTGCTCAAGGGCGAGATGTCGATCGTGGGGCCGCGGCCGCACGCCACGGCGCAGAGCCGCGAGTACGCCGCCCTCATCGACGGCTATCTCGCCCGCCATCGGGTCAAGCCCGGCATCACGGGCTGGGCGCAGGTCAACGGCCTGCGCGGCGAGGCCGACACGCTGGCCAGGATGCAGGAGCGCGTTCGCTACGATCTGCACTATATCGAGAACTGGTCGCTTCTGTTCGATCTGCGCATTATCCTGCGCACGCTGCTCGTGGGTTTCTCGCACCCGAACGCCTATTAGAGCCGTTCTCGAGCGACTCGGGAGCCTTCCCCCGACCTTCGCCCGACGGTGGAGAAAAGGTCGGGGTGGGGTGCTCCCTCGCCGGAGGAACGGCTCCGGAGCATCGGCTGCCTTGCCGGCCGCCCGAGAGCGCACGAGATCGTGCGAGGCCGCTTTCGCTCGGGAGCCGAGATCTTGCCTGTTTCCACCGCCGAGTACCTTGCCGGGATGCGCCGGCTGGCCGCCGGCGTCACCATCGTCACGACCCGGCACCAAGGCGTGCCGGCCGGTCTCACCGCCACCTCGGTGTGCTCGCTCACGGCCGAGCCGCCGCGCCTCGTCGCCTGCATCAACCGCGACACCGACACCCATGCGCTGATCCGGGCGAGCGGCATCTTCGCCGTCAACCTGCTCACCCAGGCGCACCGGGATCTTGCCGATCATTTCGGCGGCCGCACGGATGCTTTCGGTCCCGCCCGCTTCGCGCTCGCCGCCTGGACCACGGCCGTCACCGGTGCGCCCCTGCTCCTGGATGCGGCCGCGAGCTTCGACTGCCGGCTGGTCCAGGCGATCTCCGCCGGCACGCACTCGATCTTCATCGGCGAGGTCGAGGCGGTCCTGGCCCGGGACGAGGCCGAAGAGCTCGTCTACCACGATCGCGGCTACGCGGCGCTCGCCCGCGGCGACGGCTGAAGGCTCAGCCGGGGCGCGCTGCCGTCTCGTCCTCGGCTCCGAGCCGGCGCGCGCTTTCCCAGGCGAGGAGCGCCTGCTTGCGCTCGAGGCCCCAGTGATAGCCGCCCAGAGCGCCGGTATCGCGGATCACCCGGTGGCAGGGAATCAGCACGCCGATCCGGTTCCGGCCGCAGGCGCTGCCGATCGCCCGCGCCGCACCCGGCCTGCCGAGCTCGGCGGCGAGCTGGCCGTAGGTCACCGTCGTCCCTTCCGGAATCCGCATCAGCGCCCGCCAGACCTGGACCTGAAAGGGTGTGCCCTTGAGAAGGAGCTTGAGCGGTGCTCTGGTCGCCGACCCGCCGAAGGCGGCGTGCGCGAAAGGTGCGGTCGCGTTCGTATCGGCGACGAACCGGCTCAGGGGCCAGTCGGCCTTGGCCTCGACCAGGGCCTCCTCGACGGTCTGCCCTTCGAGGAAGACGAGACGAGCCAGTCCCCGCTCGCTCGCGACCAGGAGCGCTTGCCCGAACGGCGTCTCGTGCACCCCCCAGCGTAGGATCAGCTTCGCCCCTGCCTCCTTGTATTCGCCGGGCGTCATCGCCTCGAAGGTGAGGAACAGATCGTGCAGCCGCGACGGTCCCGACAATCCTACCTCGTAGGCCGCTCCCATGACGCTCTCCGCCCCGCGTAAGAGCTCTTTCGCGTGCTCGACCGTGAGCAGGCCCAAAAAGCGCTTCGGGCTGAGGCCCGCCCAGCGCGTGAACAGGCGCTGCGCATGGAAGGGGCTCAAGCCCATGGCCTCCGCCACCTCCTCCAGCGTCGGCTGCTCCAGCCGATGCCGGGCGATGTAGCGGATCGCGTGCGCAACGCGGTCGTAATCGCGCGCTTGCGTCATGCCGCTCTGCTCCATCACGGAATCTCCGTCACCATCGACCCTGTCGGCCGAGGGTCTAGCGCACGCCCGCCTCGTCTGCCGACCCGCTTCTTGCGCTGCTCCGGTGCTCGAGCGCGGCCAGAGCCCGCTCGTGCAGCGCCGCGGAATCCCGGCCGAAGCAGCAGAAGATGGCTTCCATCTCGGGATGCCGTTCCAGCGCCTCGGCCACGGCGCGGACCGCGATCGGGGCCGCCCGCTCCGGTGGGAAGCCGTAGATCCCGGTCGAGATCGCAGGGAACGCGACGCTCTTCAGCCCATGTGCCGCCGCCACCTCGATCGAGCGCCGATAGCAGCTCGCGAGCAGCGCATCCTCGCCGGCTCCACCGCCCCGCCAGACCGGCCCTACCGCGTGGATCACGTGCCGCGCCTTCAGCCGATAGCCACCCGTGATCTTGGCATCGCCGGTGGCGCAGCCGCCGAGCCGCGAGCATTCCGCCTCCAGCTCCGGGCCGGCCGCCCGGTGGATCGCCCCGCACACGCCCCCGCCACGGTGCAACTCGCCGTTGGCGGCGTTCACGATCGCGTCCACGTCGAGGCCGGTGATGTCGCCCTCGACCACGCGCATCCGGCTCTTCACGGTCCCATCTTGCACCATCGTCGTCCTCCCACGATGTTGGAGACAGTCTAGCTCCATCGCGGCCGTGAGGTCCCCTTGCATCGGCGTCCGCCTTTTCCGACGACCCGG
The DNA here is from genome assembly GCF_037908215.1 of Benzoatithermus flavus. NCBI lineage: Bacteria > Pseudomonadati > Pseudomonadota > Alphaproteobacteria > Geminicoccales > Geminicoccaceae > Benzoatithermus > Benzoatithermus flavus. Next base: position 11,839 of record NZ_JBBLZC010000032.1, read on the forward strand.
CACAAGCTCCGCAACCTGTTCCAGTCGCTCGCCCTCCTGGCGGGGATGCTGACGCTCCTTGGCGTGTGCGCTCTCGTGGTGTGGGGTCCGCAGGGGCTGGTCTGGGCCGTCCTCACCGGTGCTTTCAGCCTCGTTCTCACGCCCACCGTGGCGCCCGATCTCGTCATGCGGCTCTACCGCGCCGTGCCGTTGCGGCCGCACGACGCCCCCGACCTCCACCACCTGCTCGAGACCCTCTCGCGGCGCGCCGGTCTCTCCCGCCTGCCGCGCCTCTACTACCTGCCGAGCCCGATCCTGAACGCATTCGCCGTCGGTACGGGCGACGCCGCCGCCATCGCCCTCACCGATGGCATCCTGCGCACGCTGACCTCCCGCGAGCTCGCCGGCGTGCTCGCCCATGAGATCAGCCACATCCGCCACCGCGATCTCTGGACCATGAGCCTCGCCGACCTGATGAGCCGGCTCACGAGTCTCATGTCCTGGTTCGGCCAGCTTCTTCTCCTGCTCAACCTGCCGGCCGTGCTCCTGGGCGGGGTCACCGTGCCCTGGACCGTCGTGCTCGTCCTGATCTTCGCCCCCACTGCCATGGCGCTGCTGCAGCTCGCCCTCTCCCGAGCACGCGAGTACGACGCCGATCTCGGCGCCGTGGCGCTCACGGGCGATCCCAGAGGCCTCGCTTCGGCGCTCGCCAAGCTCCAGCGCTACCAGGGCGCTTACTGGGAGGAGATCCTGCTGCCCGGCCGCCGCATGCCCGAGCCCTCGCTGCTGCGCACCCATCCGCCGACCGAGGAGCGCATCCGCCGCCTCCTGGCCCTGGAGGCGGAGGCCGAGCCGCCGGTCCTTCCACCCGTGCGACACCACCTGCCCGCCTGGGCCGCCGCCGTCCCGCACGGGCCGCGCTGGCGCTGGCCCGGCGTCTGGTACTGACCGGAGGCCGGCGCTATCTTGCCCCCGAGCCGCCCGGCGTCGCGGTGCGCGACGCCGCCCGCATCACCGACGGAAGGGAGCAACCCATGCCCGCCATGGCCAAGGCCGGAGAGCCCGGTGCTGCCGGCGCCTCGCTCGCCCGCTTCGACTGGCTCGATCCGTTCCATCTCGCCGACCAGCTCGGCGAGGAGGAGCGGCTGGTCCAGCAGGCGGCTCAGGACTATTGCCAGTCCCGCCTCCTGCCGCGGGTGCAGCAGGCCTTCCGTCACGAGACCTTCGACCGCGCCATCATGACCGAGATGGGCGAGCTCGGCTTCCTGGGCGCCACCATTCCCGAGGAGTTCGGCGGCGCCGGTGCCTCCTACGTCGCTTACGGCCTGATCGCGCGCGAGGTCGAGCGGGTCGATTCCGGCTACCGCTCGGCCATGAGCGTGCAGAGCTCGCTCGTCATGTACCCGATCTTCGCCTACGGCGACGACGCCCAGCGCCGGAAATATCTCCCGAAGCTCGCCAAAGGCGAGCTCGTCGGCTGCTTCGGTCTCACCGAGCCCGACCACGGCTCGGATCCCGGCAGCATGGTCACCCGAGCGCGCAAGACCGCGGGCGGCTTCGTCCTGTCGGGGGCGAAGATGTGGATCACGAACAGCCCGATCGCCGATGTGTTCGTGGTCTGGGCCAAAGACGACGAAGGTCAGATCAGGGGCTTCGTCCTGGAAAGGGGCATGAAGGGCCTCTCCGCGCCCAAGATCGAGGGCAAGTTCAGCCTTCGCGCCTCGATCACGGGCGAGATCGTCATGGACGAGGTCTTCGTGCCCGAGGCCAACCTGCTGCCCAACGTCAAGGGCCTGAAAGGTCCCTTCGGCTGCCTCAACCGTGCCCGCTACGGCATCGCCTGGGGGGTGATGGGGGCCGCCGAGTTCTGCTGGCACGCCGCTCGCGCCTACACGATGGAGAGGAAGCAGTTCGGCCGTCCCCTGGCCGCGAACCAGTTGATCCAGAAGAAGCTCGCCGACATGCAGACCGAGATCGCTCTGGGGCTTCAGGCCTCCTTACGCGTCGGCCGCCTCATGGACGAGGGCCGGGCGGCGCCCGAAATGATCTCGCTCATCAAGCGCAACAATTGCGGCAAGGCGCTCGCGATCGCACGAGCGGCGCGCGACATGCACGGCGGCAACGGCATCTCGGACGAGTACCACGTCATCCGCCACGTCCTGAACCTCGAGGCCGTCAACACCTACGAAGGTACCCACGACATCCACGCGCTCATCCTCGGTCGCGCCCAGACCGGCATCCAGGCCTTCACGGGATAGGAGGCGTGATCGCTCTCCTTCCGTGGACGCCGGATCGGGCGGCTCCGATGAACGAGCGCGACCTCGAGCGGGCGCAAGGAGCTCCTCATCGGGCATCGCCGTAGCAGCAGCTCTTGCGGCCCGTGAGCTGCCGCATACCCCGGCCCTCGGGCGGTGTGGCAGGACCCGGGCGCGTATCGGCTGCAACGTATCGGAAAGGATCACGAGACCCGTGGCGAGGTACGCCACTGCCGGCGAGCCGTCTCGGCGCTCCCCCTCGGCGGCCATGCGGCCGCCATCTCTGCGGGATCGGCTCGATGCCCGCCCGGCATCGACGGGTGGCGCTCGTCTCCGGCCTCGTTGCCATCAGCCCCGGCTCCGGCTGCGAAGCAGCGGACGGCAGGGGCCGATATCCGTGAGAACCGCTCTGGCGAGACGGGCGGACACGCCCGCCGTTCGTTTTCCCGAACGGAGCTGCCTCAGAAAAAGCGCACGCTCACGGCGTAGCCCAGATCGTCGAAGTCGAACGGCCGATCGGGACGGATGACCACTGGTACCATCTGTCGGGACGAGTCCTCGAGGCGCACCGGTTCGCCGGGCCGGTCGCTCTTGAGCCGGAAGTCGATCCGCTCGATCTGGCCACGATAGGGCTCGGCCTTGCCCGGCACCGTGACCTCGGCGGTCTGGCCGACACGCAAGCGCCGTGCTCGGTCGAGCGGCACCTCGGCGCGCACGGTGAGCGGCTGGTCGGCGGCAACCAGGGTCGCCACGAGCCCGCCGACCTGCACGGTCCGACCCGGCGGCACGAGCCAGGTGTCGATCACGCATTCGCACGGGCTCGCCAGCGGCACGGCCGTTCCGCCCTGACCGACCACGCGCGCTGCGGGGTCGCCCGGGTGCAGAAGGCCCTGGCCTGCCGCCTCGACCCGGCCAGTGGCGGTGGCCTCGAGCCGGTAGAAGGGCGCCTCGATCACCGCCCGGTCGGTGGTGACGACGAGATAGCGTTCATAAATGCCGGCCGCGATCAAGGCGGCGAGCCCGAGCCCGACCAGGACCAGGAGCGTCGAGCCCAGGATCCGTCGCACGCGCCGGCCGCGCGTCTCCTCCTGGCCGAGCCCTTCGAAGAGCCGTCGGACCCGTGCCTCGCCGCTATTGTCCCGGGCCACCACCGCCAGGATGTCGCCGCCCGAGACCAGCTCGCCCGAGAGGTAGGCGTCGACGAGATAGCGGAAGAGGTCCGCCTGGCCCTGGGAGAGCGAGAGGAACCGGCCGCCGAACCGGCTCTCGTCGGCGAGCACGTAGACCAACTGGCAGTCGAGTCGAAGCGAGAGCTCGAAGTCCTCGAACGGAAAGATCAGCCGGGCGGGAAACCGCTCGCCGGACCGGCGCGAGGCCATCGGGCCCGCTACGCCGAAGCCGCCCACCGACCAGTCGTCGACGGTGTAGCGCGTGCCGTCGATCTCGATCGCGATCGGGATGCGCAGCCGCACATGCTGGCGGTGGATCTCGGCCTCGTGGACGATCTGGGCCTGCATCGTCGTTTCCTAGCGCAAGGCGGCCGCGGCGGCGGCGAAGGTCGAGGTGCTGGGCGGCGTCAGCACGCCCGTGGCGAACGCCACGCCGGTCGTGAGCGCCGCCAGCGCCAGGAGATGGAGATAGGAGGAACCGAGCGCGCGCAGACCCGCCCGCCAGGGGCCGAGCGGCGGCGCCCAGCTTATGTTCTGCCGGGTCCAGCGCTGCCGATCCAGCCGGAACAGGACCCAGCTCTTGAGGAAGGCGCCGTAGAGCTGGGTGAAGTAGAGGAGCGGCGGGTAGAGCCCGCTGAACCGCGGCCGCACGGCCAGGAGGAGGAGGCTCTGCACGAGTCGCGTGAGCATCACCCACAAGGTATAGGCGTAGAGGAAAGCGGGGCTCGCGGCGAAGGCGAGCAGGATCGCTGTGATCGGCCCGATCAAGGGCGTCCACATCGAGATGCGCTGGTCGACCAGACACCACCAGACGAACCATCCGACCCGTGCCGGTCCCAGGGCCAGGCACCGGCCGCTCGCCCGCAGCATGTTGCCGAACCAGCGCAGCATCAGCGCGGTCGAGGCGCGCAACAGATCCGGCGCCGGCGGCTGCTCGATCGTGAGCACGGTGACATCGGGCACGTAGAGCGTGGCACGGCCCTGCCGGAGCAGCCAGTAGGCCGCCGACTTGTCCTCCCCGGTGAGGAGCGGGATGGGGCCGTGCCGCCAGTGGTCGAGCCGGTCGTGCTGGATCAGCGCGACGAAGGCCGGATCGGTCGCGATCTCGGCCCGGTAGGCCGACATCCGGCCCGTGAGCGTGATCAGCCGCCGCGACAGCCCGAGCGAGGACATCAGGAGGTGGCGCTGGGTGAAGCGGAGCTGATGCCAAGCCCGCAGGAGCGGCCCCCCGTGCGGCACGACGCAGTCCTCGTCGGTCGTCAGCGCCGCGAGGTCCGGCATCAGTCGGAAGAACGGCAGGATACGGGCGAGGCAGTCGGGCGGCAGCACCGTGTCGCCGTCCATCACGAGGACGACCGCGCCCGGCGCCGGTGCCTGTCGTGCCACCGCACGCAAGGCCGTGGCGAGCCCGTCGCGCTTGCCCGTGCCGCGGCCGCGCACGAGGATCAGCCGGACATGCTCGGGCGGGGCGGCCAGGCGGAACAGGTCCTTGATCAGGCGCTGGTCCGCCATCTCGACGATCGAGGTCACGATCGTGACCCGGCCACCACGGTAGCGCTCGGCCTCGACGAGTGCCGCCGCGAGCACGGCCTCGGTGGTCGGGACCGGAATCCGGTAGCTCGTGACGACGATGTAGACCTCGGGCGCCAGGAGCGCCCTCTCCACCTCGGGGTCCGCGGCCGCGAGATCGAGGATGCGGCGTCGCCAGCGCGGGAACACGTGCGCACGATACCAGAGCGAGCGGAGAAGATGCACCCCGCCCCAGCCGTAGCGCCAGACCGCGATCCAGCCCACGATCAGGACGAAGCTGCGCGCTCCCGGATCCCAGACCGGAGCCGGAGCCAGGAGTGCCAGCGCAGCCAGGAGAAGGAGATAAAGGGCGAGGAACAAGGCAGCTCTCAGTGCTGTGGTCGGCGCGGAGCCGGTGCGGCCCTCGCCATGGCCGGCGCGGTACGCGGGCTGTCGCTGCGGAGCCTGGGGCTCTCCATGAAAGTTTCCCGTTCGTTCGCCCGTCGGGGCATAAGGCCTGCCGTCGTCGTGGTCGATAGTGAAACTGCTGCTTCCGGACCCTACGCCGCAAGGGAACGGCGTACCGCGCTCTGCCGATCACAGCGGCACCATCCTGCACCCGTGATGATTGACGAAGGGTGAACGGCGGCACGCGGTACACCCCCTTTGCCGAGCTCGCCGCAACCGCCACATAATGGGTCCGCGCACGCCCACCCGGCCTGCGCGCGAGGAAGGCTGCGGGCCGACGAAAGGGCTTCTTTGCGACCATGACCGCCACCAACACCATCCTGATCGTCGACGACGACCTGGCGCTGCGCCGCGAGCTGGCCGAGCAGCTCTCGCTGCACGAAGGCTTCGAGATCCGCGAGGCCGGCACCGGCAAGGAGGCTCTCGAGCTCGCGAGGGGCCTGCCGTTCGCCGCCGTCCTGCTCGATGTGGGCCTCCCCGACATGGACGGCCGCGACGTCTGCCGTCTTCTGCGCAAGCAGGGCCTGAAGGCGCCGATCATCATGCTGACGGCGCATTCGAGCGACGCCGACACCATCCTGGGCCTCGAGAGCGGCGCCAACGACTATGTCGCGAAGCCCTTCCGCCTGGGCGTCCTGATGGCGCGCCTGCGTGCCCAGCTCCGCCAATTCGAGCTCAGCGACGACGCCGTGTTTCCGATCGGCCCCTACAGCTTCAAGCCGGCGGCCAAGATGCTGGTCCGGAGCGACAACCGGAAGATCCACCTCACCGAGAAGGAGACGGCGATCCTGAAGTATCTCTACCGCGTGGGCGATCGCCCGGTCTCGCGCGAGGTGCTGCTCGACGAGGTCTGGGGCTACAATGCCGGGGTCACCACCCACACGCTCGAGACCCACATCTACCGCCTGCGCCAGAAGATCGAGCCCAAGCCCGGCGAGACCACGCTGCTCGTGACCGAGCCCGGCGGCTACCGGCTGGTGCGCTGACGAGCGTCGGCCTCAGGGCCGGGGCGGATCGGCGGGTGAGAATTGGATGGCGGCGCGGCAGCGCTCGAAGCCGTCGTCCCTGTCGCGCTCCTGCTGCTCCTGCTCGACCTGGATCAGTGCCGGCGGCTTGGGATAGAGCACGCCATCAGTGGCGATACTAACCCCTAAATATAGGGATCGAGCAGCGCAGCGGGTGGTTGGCGCCTGGAAGAACGCCCGCACCCGCTCGGGCTGGCGCTGCAGCCGGCGCAGGTAGCCGCGCAAGCGGCGCTCGAGCCCATTCGATCCGTTGCCGCGGGACGGCGGCCCAGGCGCGGCTCGCGGTCGTTGGGCAGGAACGCGTCCGGGTTGTGGTCCGGCGCGTAGGCCGGCAGGAAGAACAGCTCGATCCTGTCGCGATGCTGCGCCACCCAGGGCTGGACCCTCCCGGCCTCGTGGGCCTCGAGATTGGCGACGATCAGGAACAGCTTGCGCCCGGCGCCGTGTTGAGCTCGGGCCTGTCAGTATTCGCGGTGAATGTGGCCTCGGACTTCTGGCGCGCGACTTCCTCGGCATTGACAAAGGCCGGCATCCGCGCGACCTGCTCCGAGCTCAGGACCACCGGCGTGCCGGTGCCGTCGAGGAAATGCTCCAGGTGCGCGATGGCGAGCTCCCAGCCATTATCGACTCCTCGGGCCTTGTCGCGGGCGGCATTCTGCCGGAAGAAGGTGAGATCATCCTCCATCTTGCGCTGCGCCTCGGCAACGTTGCGCGGATCGAGATAGGCGCGATTCGCGCTCGCGACGGACCCGCCGCGTCTAGGCAGCGGCCAGCTCGCGCAGATAGGTCGAGAGACCGATGCCGCGCCCCTGGCGGCCTCCTCGAGCGCTCCCGAACCGCTTCGTCCAGGCGAACGGCAACCGGGCTGCCCGTGTCGCAGCTTCTCGCAGGTTGTCCTCGGCTTTCGGATCGGCAGCAGGGGCAGGCAAGGGCCGCGGTCAATGGAACGGCTGCCGCTCGATGCAGGTGCCGTCGGCGGCGAAGAGGTAGCAGGCAGGGGCGGGGATGCCGATCCGGACCATGTCGCCGGCGCGGATCGGGGAGGCGGCTTCGGTCTTGACGACGAGGGGCTCGGGCGCGCCGGTGTCGACGTAGAGATAGCTCTCGGCCCCCAGGCGCTCGACGGTGATGGCGCGGCCGGGCAGGGCGGCGTCGCCGCTGCCATCCGCCCGCAGATGCTCGGGCCGGATGCCGATCTCGGCAGGCGGGACGTCGGTCCGGTGGAGATCCGATGGCAGGGGGAGGATGGTGCCATCGGACAGAGCGAGGCGGAGCGTGCCGTTCTCGGTGCCGGCGGGGGTGCAGGGGAGAAAGTTCATCTTCGGACTGCCGATGAAGCCGGCGACGAACCTGTTCCTGGGGTGCTGATAGAGCTCGAGGGGAGCGCCGAACTGCTGCACCCTTCCGGCGTCGAGGACGACGATGCGGTCGGCCAAGGTCATCGCCTCGACCTGGTCGTGGGTGACGTAGACCATGGTGGCGTCGAGCTCTTGGTGGAGCTTCGCGATCTCGACCCGCATCTGCACGCGGAGTGCTGCGTCGAGGTTGGAGAGCGGCTCGTCGAACAGGAACACCTTGGGGTCGCGGACGATGGCGCGGCCGATCGCCACCCGCTGGCGCTGCCCGCCCGAGAGCTGCCGGGGCTTCCGGTCCAGGAGGTGTTCGATCTGGAGGATGCGGGCGGCGTTCCTGACCCGTGCGTCGGCGGCCTCCCTATCGAGCTTCGCGAGCTTCAGGCCGAAGGCCATGTTGTCGTAGACGCTCATGTGCGGGTAGAGCGCGTAGGACTGGAACACCATCGCGATGTGGCGCTCGGCCGGCGGCAGGTCGTTGACGATCTCCTCGTCGATCATGAGCTCGCCCGAGGTGATGTCCTCGAGCCCGGCGATGAGGCGAAGCAGGGTGGACTTGCCGCAGCCCGAGGGCCCGACGAAGACGACGAACTCGTTGGGCTCGATCTCGAGGTCGACACCCTTGATGACGTGGACCGGCCCGAACGACTTGGTCACCCGGCGCAGCGTGATCGCGGCCATTCGCCCTCTCCTCGGCTCATTCCAGATGCGCGAACGCGAAGCCCCAAGGCGGCAGCAGGACGCTGCGGCCCGTGATCCTCGCACCCTCGGCCGAAAAGCCGGCGTCGAGCAGGGGCTCGCGCGAGCGGTAGCGCTGCGGCTTCGGGCCGAGGTTGAACAGGCACAAGAGCCGGTCGGCCTCGTTCGTGCGGACGAAGGCCAGCACGTCGGTCGTGGTGCGCAGGAAATCGATGGCGCCGGTCTTGAGCGGCTGGCGCTCGCGACGCCAGTTGAGGAAGGCACGGGTGGTGTTGAGGACGGAGTGCTCGAGCGGCTCCTGCAGATCGACGGCACGGGCGAGGTGGACGGCCGGCACGGGCAGCCAGGGCTCGCCCGTGGTGAAGCCGCCATGCGGCGCATCGTGGCGCCAGGGTATCGGCGTGCGGCAGCCATCGCGGCCTTTGAAGGTGGGCCAGAAGGCAATGCCGAACGGGTCCCTGAGCTGCTCGAACCCGAGCTCGGCCTCCTCCAGGCCCAGCTCCTCGCCCTGGTAGAGGCAGGCCGAGCCGCGCAGACAGCCGAGGAGGACGGGGATCAGGCGGCGGAGCTCCTCGGGCGCGTTGTCGCCGCCGAAGCGGGTGACGGGGCGGCAGACGTCGTGGTTGCCGAACGACCAGCAGATCCAGCCATCGCCGATCTCGGCCTCGAGCTTCAAGACCACGTCGCGGATTCCCTTGGCGGTGCCGGGGGCGCTCAAGAGATCGAAGCTGTAGACGAGATCGAGCCCGCCGCCATTGGTGTATTCGGCCGCCCGGAGCAGCGCGTCGTCGCCACTGATCTCGCCCAGGAGCACCTTGCCCTCGTAGCGTTCGGTAAGGGCATGCAGAGGCTTCAGGAACAGCTCCACCAGCTCGGGGCGGGCCTTGTTCCAGAACTGGACCTGCATCTCGTAGGGCGAGCCGGGGGCGGCACCGGCTGCGACCTTGCCGCGCCGGCGGGGATTGTCGTGGAGCCTCGTGTCGTGGACGCCGTAGTCGATGGCATCGAGCCGGAAGCCGTCGACACCGCGATCGAGCCAGAACCTCGCCTGCTCGAGGAGAGCGTCGATCACGGCCGGGCAGTGGAAGTTGAGGTCGGGCTGCTCCTTGAGGAAGTTGTGGAGGTAGTACTGGCCGCGCCTGGGCTCCCACTCCCAGGCGCTGCCGCCGAACACGGAGAGCCAGTTGTTGGGCGGGCTGCCGTCGGGCCTGGGATCGGCCCAGACGTACCAGTCGGCTTTCTCGTTGTCCCGGCTGGACCGGCTTTCCTGAAACCAGGGATGCTCATTGCTCGTGTGGCTCGGCACGAAGTCGATCAGCACCTTGAGGCCGAGCCGGTGCGCCTTCTCGAGCAGCGCGTCGAAGTCCTCGAGCGTGCCGAACAGGGGATCGACCGCACGATAATCGGCGACGTCGTAGCCGAAGTCCTTCATCGGGCTCTTGAAGAAGGGCGAGATCCAGACCGCATCGACCCCGAGCTGCTCGACATAGTCGAGCTTCTCGGTGATGCCCGGCAGGTCGCCGACCCCGTCGCCGTCGGTATCGAAGAAGCTTCGGGGGTAGATCTGGTAGATCACGGCACCCCGCCACCACTCGTCGCGGCGGCGCGCCGCTCTGGGGGTGAGGTGGACGACCGGCTCTCGCCGCATGGGTTCCTCCGCTTCAGCCTTTGACGGCACCTGCGGTTAGACCAGAGACGATGCGGCGCTGGAAGATCAGAACGAGCACGATCAAGGGCAGGGTGACGATCACCGAGGCCGCCATGATGTTGCCCCAAGGCAATTCGTGGGCGCTCGCCCCCGAGATGAGTGCTATCGCCACGGGCACGGTGCGCATCTCGGAGGAGAGGGTGAAGGTGAGCGCGAACAGGAACTCGTTCCAGGCGGCGATGAAGGCGAGGAGACCGGTGGTGGCGAGGGCCGGGCCGAGCAGCGGAAGGAAGACGCGCGTGACGATGGTGAAGGGCTTGGCCCCGTCGACGATCGCCGCCTCCTCGATCTCCTTCGGCAGCTCGCGCATGAAGGTCGTGAGCACCCAGACCGTGAAAGGAAGGGTGAAGATCATGTAGGAGAGGGTGAGAGCCAGGAGGTTGTTGTAGAGGCCGAGCCGATTGATCAGCTCGAACATGCCCGAGAGCACCGCGATCTGCGGGAACATCGACACACCCAGGATGGTGAGGAGGAGAAGGGTGCGGCCGCGGAAATGGATGCGTCCCAGGGCATAAGAGGCGGAGACGGCGAGGACGAGCGAGAGCGCCACGGTCGAGACCGCGACGAAGAGCGAGTTCAGGATGTTGCGGCCGAAAGGCTGCTCCCGGAAGACGGCGACGTAGTTGCTCCAGGCGGGCTCCCTGGGGATCAGATCGGTGCTGAACAGGGCCGAGCCCGAGCGGAGCGAGGAGACGATCGCCCAGTAGAACGGGAACACGGTATAGACGAGGATGACGGCCAGCAGGAGATAGAAGCCGAGCCAGCCCAGCGTGCGCTTCACCTGCCGCCGCACCCGGCCGGGGCGCCGGATCGCTGCCGTCGCCATGGCTCAGTCCTCCCGGCCGACGCGGGCCACGACGAGGTAGACCGCGGTGGTGAAGGCGATGATCGCGAACAGCAGGGTGGCCGCGGCCGAGCCGAAGCCCACGTCCTGGAAGTCGACGAGCTGCTGGCGAGCATAGACCGACATCGACATGGTGGCCCGGTTGTTGCCGGTCATGACGTAGATGAGATCGAAGATCCGCAAGGCATCGAGGGCGCGGAAGATGACGGCGACCAGGAGCGCCGGCTTCAGGAGCGGCAGCGTGATCTTCCAGAACACCTTGAGCGGATGCACGCCGTCCACCCTCGCCGCCTCGTAGATCTCGGCCGGCAGCATCTGCAGGCCGGCCAGGAGGAGAAGGGCCATGAAGGGCGTGGTCTTCCAGACGTCGACGATGATGACGGCAGCAAGGGCCGTGTCGGGCGAGCCGGTCCAGGCGATCGGGTGCTCGATCAGCCCGAGCCCGATCAGGACGGCGTTGATGATCCCGAACACGTCGTTGAACATCCAAGACCACATCTGCGCCGAGACCACGGTCGGGATCGCCCAAGGAATCAGCACGGCGGCGCGCAAGAGCCCCCGGCCGCGGAAATGCGCGTCGAGGGCCAGGGCGATCCCGAGGCCCAAGACGATCTCGAGCGTCACCGAGACCAGGGTGAAGACGAACGTGTTCCGAACCGCCACCCACCAGTCGGGGTCGGTCAGGAGATAGGTGAAGTTGTCGATGCCGACGAACTCGGCCGCGCCGAGGTCCGAGAGGTTGGCGTTCGTGAAGGCGAACCAGATCGTGCGAAGGAGTGGCCAGCCCGCCACCGCCGCGAGCACCAGGATCATGGGCGCCACGAACAGCCAAGCGGCCAGCGTGCGCTGGCGGGTGAGGCGCGAGCTGCGGCCGGGGACGGCGGCAGCCGCTTCTGCTGGAAGCTCGATCGTGGCCATCAGCGCTCTCCCTGGACTTACGGGCCGGGCAGGGGCCAGGATCTCACCAGCGGCCGCCACGCGACAGGCGATCGAGCCGCTTCTCGAGCGCGGCCAGGCTCTCCGCCGGCTTCTCCTGCTTGCTCAGGACCTGGTGCACGGCGTTGAAGAACTCGGCGCTCATCTGGTTGTACTTCGCACCGGTGATCCGCGAGGGCCGCGCCACGGCGTTCGTGAAGGTCTCGTAGAGCGTGCCGAAGAAGGGAACGGCCTTCAGCACGTCCTGATCCTGGTAGAGCGCTTTGATGGTCGGGTTGTAGGAACCTGCGACGGCGCGCCGTTTCTGCTCCTCGGCCGAGGTCAGGTAGCGGACGAGGTCGATCGCGATCTCGGGATGCCGGCTGTATTTCGAGACGGCGAGCTGCCAGCCGCCGAGCGCTCCGGTATGCTTGCCGTCGGGGCCACCCTTGGGCAGCGGCACCACGCCGATCTTGCCCTTGATCGGGCTGTCCTCGGCCTGCGCGAGCGCCCAGGCGTAAGGCCAGTTGCGCATGAAGATCGCGTTGCCGGACTGGAAGACGCCGCGGCTCTCCTCCTCGCTGTAGTTCAAGACCCCTTCGGGCGCGATCGTGCCCACCGTCGAGGCCGCCCAGGTCAGGGCCCGGACGGCCTTGTCGTTGTCGACGGTGACCTTGCCCTTGTCGTCGACGATCCGACCGCCGCCATAGCTGTCGATCCATTCGAGCGCGTTGCAGGTCAGGCCTTCATAGGCCTTGCCCTGGAACACGTAGCCCCACATCCGATCGTTGCCCTGGCTGCGCGCCTTGTCCTGCAGTTCCTTGGCGATGGCGCCGAGTTCCTCCCAGGTCTGCGGCGGCTGTTTGCCGGCGGCATCCAGGAGGTCCTTGCGGTAGTAGAGCACGCCGGCATCGGTGTACCACGGCATGGCGACGAGCTTGCCGTTCACCGTGTTGTTCTCGACGATCGCCTCGAAATGGCTTGCGAGCACGTCGGCCGGGACGTGGCTCTTCAGGTCGACGAAATGATTCGCGAGCGTGCCCGGCCAGATCACGTCGATCTGGAACACGTCGATATCGGGAGAACTCGCGGCCAGGATCTGCTGGTAGAGCGCCAGACGCTCGGTGGCGGAGTTCGGCGTGGAGACGACGTTGACCTGGTGCCCGGTCTTCTTGGCCCAGATCTCGGCACCCTCCTGGCAGATCTTGAGCTCGAGCCCGACCGCGCCACACGAGATCGCGATCGTCTCGGCCCTGGCAGCGGAGCCGCTGACGGTGGCCGCAGCCAGCAGCACCCCGGCCATGGCGAGCCTGCCCGATTCCAGCATCGTTCTGCCTCCCTCCGCAACAATCCGACCCGCACGAGGAGCCGCCACCCCGACAGGCGGACCTCGCCTCTCCATGCCTCCACGCGCGACTTCGGCGAAAGTGCGCGCCCCGCGGTCGTCCGATCGACAGAAGCTCCTGTTCTAGCGTGAGAATGAAACGCTCACGAGGATTCGGCAAGACCCGATCGCGTCGGAGCCGCGAACGGCGGCTGGTCGCTGTTCGCCGGCGGCGGCAGGGCCTGAGCGGTCTCGGGTTCCAGCACGAGCCGGCGCCGGTCCGGAGCGAGCCCGGCGACGCGGCCCGTGCGCATGGTCTCGACGGCATGGCGCAGGAGGGCGCCGGGCCGGCCTTCGGGATCGGCCAGGAAATAGCTGTGGCCGAAGCGGTCGTAGCGAGAGTTGAAGCCGTCGCAGTCCACGGCCACGACGTTGCGCGGGCTCGTGTCGAGGTCGGCCGGGCCGGTATGGCCGAGCCGCCGCCGGACGATCCGGTTCTTGACGTTGACGACCTTGCTCGAGCGCAGCGCCAGGTCGTCGGCGGCATGGTAGACCACGACGTTGCGCGCGGCCCCGGCGATGACCGTGCCTGGTTGGCCAGGGGCGAAGAGGTCGTCGGGCACGTCGGCCGCCGCCATGAACACGTTCCGGAACAGGGCCGGCACACAGCCATAGTCGTGGGCCCAGGAGGCGAGTGCTACGGCAAGCACGCGGTTGCCCATGGAATGGGCCAGCACGTTGACGTGCTTGAGGCAGGCCTCCTCGCGGCCCAGCCGGTCGCGCCAGGCGATGAACTTGCCGAGTATGCGGGCGAGCACGAGGCCGCTGATCTCGGCGGCGCGCTGATCGTCCCAGTAGTCGAGGACGAGGCCGAAATCGTCGTCGCAGGGCCAGACCAGAGGCACCACCTCGACGAGGCCGGGGGCGAGCGCGTCGCATAAGCGCTGCAGCCGCCCGGCGTCGGGAAAGATCTGCCGCTCCGGCTGGCAGTTGAAGCCGTGGACGAAGAGCAGGATCTGCTGACGGGCCGAGCGGCGCAGGCGCGAGAAGAACGGGGCGGCGGTGAGCTCGACGTAGCGGCCGGGCCCCTGCCGCTCGCAGAAATAGAGCGAGACGCCGGGCTCGCCGTCGCCTTCGGCGAAGGTGACGAAGCGGCCGGGATCGGACCGACGCGGGCCGGCGAGGCGGCGGTTGGTGACGAACAGCATGATGGCGGCTCCGGATGATGGTCATAATATATGAATATAATCAAAGAAATCGGCGCAGGGCAAGCGAGCTCTCTTGCCGGCGCGCGCATCCGGTGCCTTGCTCCGCGTCGAGCGGGGTCCTGCGGGAGGTTCATGGATGAACGTGCTCTTCATCACCGCCGATCAGTGGCGCGGCGAGTGCCTGTCGTGCCTCGGCCATCCGGTCGTGCGCACGCCGAACCTGGATCGCCTCGCCGCCGACGGCGTGCTGTTCACCCGGCACTTCGCGCAGGCGACACCCTGCGGCCCCTCGCGCGCCTCGCTCCATACCGGCCTCTATGCGCTCAACCACCGCTCGATCACCAACGGCACGCCGCTCGATGCGCGCCACAAGACTCTCGCCAGCCTCGTCCGGCAGGCGGGCTTCGACCCGGTCCTGTTCGGCTACACCGATACCAGCGCCGATCCACGCACGCTTCCGCCGGACAGCCCCTGGCTGCGCACCTACGAGGGGGTAGCGCCGGGCTTTCGTGTCGAGCTGCGCCTGCCCGAGGCGGAGGAGGCCTATTTCGAGCATCTGGAGGCGCGCGGCTACGGCCGGCTGGCTTACGACGAGATCTATGGCGGTGGCTTCCTGCAGCCGGCACCTTTCCGCGCCGAGGACAGCATCACCGCCTTCCTCGCCGGCCGCTTCCTCGCCTGGCTCGACCGGCAGCGGGCGGGCGAGGCCTGGTTCGCTCACCTGTCCTTCCTGAAGCCCCACCCGCCGTTCGTGGCGCCCGAGCCCTGGTTCTCGGCCGTGCGGCCGGAGGACGTGCCGCCGCCGGTGCGGGCGGCTACGGTCGAGGCGGAAGCGGCGCTGCATCCCTGGCTCGCCGCGCATCTCGCCCAGCCGGTCAAGGGCACGGCCGTGCCGGGCGGGGGGGCGGTGGATCGCCGCGCGATCCTGAGCGATGCGGCGCTGGCACGGCTGCGCGCGGTCTATTACGGGCTCATCGCCGAGGTCGACCACCATCTCGGCCGCATCCTGGAGGCGCTCGCGCGGCGGGGCGAGCTGGAGCGCACGCTCGTCATCGTCACGTCCGATCACGGCGAGATGCTGGGTGACCACTGGATGCTCGGCAAATCCGGCTTCTTTCCGCAGGCGTTCCACGTGCCCTTGATCGTGCGGCACCCCGAAGGGGCGCGGGGTGCGCGCGTCGATGCGTTCACCGAGCAGGTGGACCTCATGCCGACCGTGCTGGAGGCGCTCGGCCTGGCCGTCCCGCTGCAGTGTGACGGCCGCCCGCTGTCGGGATTCTTGACATGCAGCAAACCCGACCGCTGGCGTCGGGCAGCGCATTGGGAGCACGACTTCCGCGATATCGTGGACCGGACCTACGAGACGGCGCTGGGCCTGCCGAGCGACGACTGCGCGCTCGCCGTGCGCTGGGACGGCCGCCACGCCTACGTCCACTTCACGAGCCTGCCGGCGCTCTGCTTCGACACGGCGGCCGATCCGGGCTGGAGCTCGAGCATCGCCGGCCTGCCGGAGCGCGCGGCCGAAGTGCTGGAGCAGGCGCAGGCCATGCTCTCCTGGCGGATGCGCGCCGCCGAGCGGCGGCTCACGGGCTGTGCGCTTACCGAGCGGGGCGTCGTCGGCCGCTACGATCCGCTTTGACGACCACCTTCTCCGCAGCGTCGGCTCTGGCCTCGGGCCCGAGGCCTTCGGCGGTCGTGGTCTTGTCGGGCCAGCGGCAGATCGTGCGCACGGGGCAGACGGGACAGTCCGGGCGGCGCGCCTTGCAGACGTAGCGGCCGTGCAGGATCAGCCAGTGGTGGGCGCCGCGCTTGAAGCGCTCGGGCACCACGCGATCGAGGGCGGCCTCGACCGCCTCGGGTGTTTTGCCGAGGGCGAGGCCGGTGCGGTTGCACACTCTGAAGACGTGGGTGTCGACGGCGATCGTGGGTTCGCCGAACGCCTCGTTCAGGACGACGTTGGCGGTCTTGCGGCCGACGCCGGGAAGGGCCTCCAGGGCCACGCGGTCCTTCGGCACCTTTCCGCCGTGCCGCTCGAGCAGGATCCGGCTGAGCGCCAGCAGGTTCCTGGCCTTGGTGGGGTAGAGATTGATGGTCCTGATGCGCTCGCGGATGCCGTCCTCGCCGAGGGCCACCATGGCCTCGGGCGTGGGTGCCGCCGCGAACAGCGCCTTCGTCGCCTTGTTGACGCCCACGTCGGTCGCCTGCGCGGAGAGGACCACGGCGACCAGGAGCGTGAACGGGTCGGCGTAGACGAGCTCGGTCCTCGGTGCGGGGTTGCGGCTGGCGAGCAGCTCGAAGAACCGCTCGATCTCCTCGGCGCTCAGGAGGGTCAAAGGCCTCTCTTCCACCATCACCCCTCACCATCGTCGGCGTGGCGCGCACCCGAGCTGCGGTCTATATGATCGAGCCACAGACGCCTATGGGCCATCGGGCGCGATGCAAGACGACGAGACGGCTTTCGAAGCCGAGCTCTACCCCAATCAGTCCTTGGGGCGGCTCGGGTTTATCGTTCTGATGCTCGGCGTGTCCAGCGCCAGCGTGGCGCTGGGCGTCGCCTTCGCCCTGGCCGGTGCCTGGCCGGTCACCGGTTTCTTCGGCCTCGACGTGCTGCTGCTCTATCTCGCCTTCCGTTACTGCCAGCGACAGGCGCGGCAGCGCGAGCTCATCCGGCTCGATGCCTCGGGGCTGCACGTCCGCCGGATCGAGCCGGACGGTGCGGCCCGACACTGGCGTTTCGAGCCCTACTGGGTGCGGGTCGACATGGACGATCCGCCGCGGCGCGACAGCTTCCTGACGCTCGGATCGCACGGGCTCCGGCTGCGTGTCGGGACGTTTCTCACGCCCGAAGAGCGGCTCGATCTCGCCCGAGCCTTGCGCTCGGCCCTGCAGCGCTACCGCTGAACGCCCCTGGCCAGCAGCTCGCATTCCCATTCACCTGTCGGTTCTTTTGACAGAAAGCATGAACGGATAAAGCGTCCAGGTCTCGGCTGAAGCCATCAATGGGGCGTTTCGGAAGCATTGATGCTTGCCGACAAATTTCCATCTTCAATCGTGGGTCGGGAGGAAATTAATGTTAATAACCATTTCAATATCACGGGAAATTGTCCGGCAGATAATACACGGGCGTACGCGGCATGAATCTTTTCATGGGCCGCCAGGCTTCCGGGGATCATCGGCATGGTTTTTCGGTAAATCGTTTTATACTACTAAGATAAGTGCATGGCACGTTGTTTGCCTTACTGGATATGCGAGAAGCGATTCTCGGCGCGAGATCAGCAGAAAGAGACTTGGAGCGACGATGCATTACGTTCAGGCTCCCCATACTCACAAGGCGCAAGAAGGCTCGCTCGGGACGGACACGGCCAGCTACACGCTGCCGATCAGCAAGCTCAGAGGCGTGCCCTTCCAGGTGCGTGTGGCGTTGAAAGTGCGCCGCATCACCACCTGTAGCCAGCTCCTTACAGCCGCCGCCCTGTTCGAGGATCGCGAGGCGCTGGCCCGCGCCACCAAGATAGCGCCCGAGATCCTGACCGATCTCGTCCAGCGTGCCGACATGGCGCGGGTGAACGGGGTGGGCGCGGTGTTCGGGCTGATGCTGGAAGAGCTCGACATCCACGATGTCGAGACCCTGGCCCAGCAGGACCCGGAAGGACTGCACGAGAAGCTGCGCGAGTACAACCGGCGCGAGCGGCTCGCCCGGCGCTCGCCGACTCCGGAGGAGGTGAGCGACTGGGTCGCGCAGGCCCGCCGCCTGCCGAAGCTCGTGACCTACCGGCCGCGCTCGTCCCGAATGGCAGCCGAGTAGCGGAAACGGGCAACTCCGCTCTAGCCGCCGGCGGGACGCAGGCCCAGCACCTCGGCCATGCCATAGAGGCCGGGCCGCTGGCTCGCGGTCCAGAGCGCCGCACGCACCGCACCGCGTGCGTAGATGCGCCGATCGGAGGCGATGTGGGCGAGCTCGATCCGCTCGCCGGGTCCGGCGAACACGACACGATGATCGCCGACCACGTCGCCGCCGCGCATGACCGCGAAGCCGATGGCGCCCGTGGGCCGCGCCCCGGTGATGCCGTCGCGCGCGCGGGCGGCGACCGCATCGAGCTCGACGCCGCGCCCGCGCGCCGCGGCCCGGCCGAGGGCGAGCGCGGTGCCGGAAGGTGCGTCCACCTTGTGGCGGTGGTGCATCTCGAGGATCTCGATGTCGAAGCCGGGGTCGAGCGTGCGCGCCACCTGCTCGACCAGGCCCAGGAGCAGGTTGACGCCGAGGCTCATGTTGGGCGCCCAGACGACGACCGTGCGCTCGGCGTGACGGCGCAGCTCGCGCTCCTGCTCGGGCGAGAGGCCCGTGGTGCCGATCACGTGCGCGCAGCCGTGCTCGGCGCAGATGGCGACATTCTGCAGCGTGGCCTCGGGTGTCGAGAACTCGATCACGGCCTGCGAGGCTCGGACGAGAGCCGCGACATCGTCGCCCGCCGCCATGCCGATCGGGTCGAGACCCGCGAGCATGCCCAGATCCTGGCCGACCGCGGGATTGCCCGGCCGCTCGGCTCCGCCCGAAAGCGTGACGCCGGACGTCGTCAGCACCTCGCGCAGGTTGGTTCGCCCCATCCGGCCCGCGCAGCCGATCACCCCGATCCGCATCACCGTTCCTCGCTCCTGACGTGCGGGCGAGAAAGGACGCGGCACGGCCCGGTGTCAAGCGCGCCGCCGTCCGCCCGAACCCTTTGTCCTGCCGCTTGCCTTGCGCGGGCGATCGCGCCACGGTGGCGGCCGTCTCACCTTCATGGCGCAGCGAGGATGGCGATGCACGACAACCTGCTCGAGATGCTGCAGGCCGAGCTGCCGATCCGGCTCGTGGACTATGCGGTCCCGCACGGCGAGACCGGGCTCGTGATCGTCGACGAGGTCAACGGCTTCTGCACGGTGGGGGCGGGCAATCTGGCGCCCCCGGCTCCGGATGCGCAGATCGCCCGCATGGTCGAGGAGACCGTGGCGGTGGCGCGGCGGTTCTGCGAGCGGCGCTGGCCGGTGCTCGCGTTCCTCGACACGCACGAGCCCGGCAAGCCCGAGCCGCCCTACCCGCCGCACTGCGAGCGCGGCACGGGGGAGGAGAACCTGGTGCCGGAGCTGCTCTGGCTCTGTGACGACCCCGACGTCGCGATCATCCGCAAGGACTGCATCAACGGCTTCGTCGGTGCCATCGAGCCGATCTATCACGGCACGCACGGCACCTCGCACAACAAAGTCGTGGATTGGGTCAACGTCCACCGGCTGAGGAGCGTGCTCGTCACCGGCATCTGCACCGACATCTGCGTGATGGACTTCGTCCTCACCATGCTCTCGGCGCGCAATCACGGGCTGATGCCGACGCTCGAGGACGTGGTGGTGCTCGAGCCCGCCACGGCGACCTACGACCTGCCGCGGACGACGGCCGTCGGTCTCGGCCTGCCGGAGACGGCGGCACACCCCAAGCCCGCGACCCATCACATGGGCCTCTACTTCATGGCGTCGCGTGGCGCTGTTCTTGCGGGAAACGTCACGGGCTTGTGACCCGAGCCCGGCCGGGCGGCCGGCGGGCCGGTGGTGTTCTCCGGGTAACGTGAGGAACGTATCGGAAAGAGGCGTGCCAGATCGGTTCATCGGATGCAGCCCGCCTACATCAACCGGATCGCCACCGCCGTCCCGACTTTCGACGTGCACCGGAAGTTCTTGGAGTACGCGCCTTCGATGCTGCGTGATGGCCGCTCCAGGCGGCTGTTCCAGCGCATGGCCGAGCGGGCGCAGATCGATCATCGCTTCTCCTATATCGAGCCGCATCCCTCGCCGGAACTTTTGGACCGGATCGGCCTCTTCCGGCCCGGCGCCTTTCCCGACACGGGGCAGCGCATGCGCCTCTATGAGGCGCAAGCCCCGATCCTGGCCCTCGAGGCTCTCGAGGCGCTGGGTATTACCCGCGACGCGCATGAGATCACGCACTTCGTCGTGACCACCTGCACCGGCTTCTACGCGCCGGGGCTCGACCTCGAGCTCATGGCTCGCCTCGGTCTGCCGCCGGGCGTCGAGCGCACGCTGGTCGGCTTCATGGGCTGTCAGGCGGCGCTGCCCGCCCTGAAGCTCGCCGCCCACATCGTCCGCTCGCAGCACCGGGCGCGCGTGCTGATCCTGAACCTCGAGCTCTGCACGCTCCACCTGCAGGAGACGGACGATCTCGAGAGCCTTTTGACCTTCGTGCTCTTCGCCGACGGCTGCGCCGCCAGCCTGGTGAGCGGCGAGCCCGTGGGTCTCGAGATTCTGGGCTTTCGCAGCACGGTGCTACCGGACAGTCGCGACCAGATCGCCTGGCGCATCGGCGAGAGCGGGTTTCGCATGTGGCTGGATGGTGCCGTCCCCGCGACCATCGCCAAGGGGCTGCCCGGTCACGTCCAGGGACTCCTCGGCAGCCGCGATTCCAGCGAGGTGGGCTTGTGGGCGGTGCATCCCGGCGGCCGCTCGGTGCTCGATGCGGTCGAAGATGCGCTGCGGCTCGATGCGACAGCGCTCGACGCCTCGCGCGCTACTTTACGCGCCTACGGCAACATGTCCTCGGCCACGATGATGTTCGTGCTCGGCCGGCTGATGGAAGCACGGCCGCGTCCGTCGCTCGGCTGCGCGCTCGCTTTCGGCCCCGGCCTCACCGCCGAGGCCATGCTGTTCCGGGTCGGGGAGGGGGCGTGGCCGAGCTGAGCGCCGATGTCGCGATCGTCGGCGGCGGGCCCGCCGGGGCGGCCGTGGCCTGCCGGCTGGCAGGAGCGGGCCGGCGGATCGTCCTGCTCGAGCGCGCGCGGGAGCCGCGTCACAAGGTATGCGGCGAGTTCGTGAGCTTCGAGGCGGCGCATCATCTCGCGACACTGGGGTCCATCCGCGATCCGCTCGGGCATCTGGGTGCGGTACCTATCGGACAGGTGCGGCTCGTCGCGCGTGCGACGCAGGCCACGGTCTCGCTGCCGTTTCCGGCCTGGGGGCTCTCGCGGCTCCGTCTCGATGCCTGGCTCCTGCACGAGGCCGAGCGGGCCGGAGCCGACGTGCGCCGCGGTTGGACGGTGCAGGGGATCGCCGCCGACGGCACCGGCGGCATGCGGCTCGCGACCACGGGCGGCCCGCTCGCCGCGCGCCGTGTCGTGCTCGCGACCGGCAAGCACGAGCTGCGCGGGCACCAGCGTCCGGGATCTCGCGATGCGCTCGTCGGGCTCAAGCTGCACGTGCGCCTTTCCCCGAGCCAGGGTCGAGCCCTCGTCCGCCATGTCGAGCTCGTCCTGTTCGAGGGTGGCTATGCCGGGTTGCAGCAGGTCGAGGGCGGGATCGCCAATCTCTGTCTGCTCGTCACGAAGGAACGCTTCGCGTGGTCGGGGTGCGACTGGCGGCGGCTGCTCCTCGAGGTGCCGCACCTGAAGGAGCGGCTCGTGGATGCGGCTCCTTGCTGGCCGCGGCCGCTCGCGATCTGCCGTATTCCTCACGGCTATCTCCATCGTGCGAAGAGCGAGGACGATGTCACGCCCGTCTACCGCGTCGGCGACCAGCTCGCGGTGATCCCGTCCTTCACCGGCGACGGCATGGCCATGGCCCTGCACACGGCCTCGCTCGCGGCGGACGCGATCCTGGCCGGGCGATCGGCGGCCTCGTTCCATGCCGAGGCGGTGCGGCTGCTCGAGCGGCCGGTCCGGCTTGCGAGCCTGGTCTCCCGCGCGGGTGCCGTCCTCCGATTGCAGGAGCCGATCGTCCGCGCCTGCCGTCTGGCGCCCGCCCTCGTGCGCGGGATCGCCCGGCACACCCGGATTCCCGGCGCGATCCCCGAAGTCCGTAGCGCGGCGGGTGCGCGGGCCGGTTGAGGCCGATGGTGCTGCGGTGTGTGCCGTCACGGCCCGGCAGAGAGCACGCGGTCCTCAACCCGGCACCTGGAGCGACGGACCTCGCATCACCGGCGCGGGTTCGCCGGCAGCATTCGCCTTTTCCTGCGGAACCGGGGGCGTCAGCTCGCGGCCCGTATGCTTGGCGATCGCCTGCGCCGCATCCGCGAGCCGGCCCACCACCTCGTCGGCATCCAGCTGCTCACCCGTGCTCGCCGTTGCAGCGCCCTCGCCCTCGTCGAACGTCCACAAGCCCACCACGATCGGGACCATGACACCGTATCGGCCGCGGACTCGGCGCAGAATGCGACGGGCACGGCCGCTGGCGGTGGGGCCCACCGCGGTCACGAGCAGGGCCTCCACGTTCTCGAGCGATGGCAGCGCCGCCGCACGCAGCCGCCCGCCGGGTCCGGACATCGCGGTCGTGGCGGGCAGTCCGACCACGCCGAGTGCTCGTGCGGCGGTTCGCGCCGCCAGTTCGTCCATGCGCGAGCCGGCGCCGAGACAGAGCGTATGCCGGCCGACAGCCTCGACGGCAGCGCTCGGGACACCGGCATCGCTCGCGAGATCGTCCAGAAGCGCGCTCAGGTCCTCGGCCATGGCCTGAAGCCGGCTGCGCTCGAGGACACCTCGCGCACGGTCCTGGGCCACGAGCGCCAGCGCCGGCAGCAGGACCTCGTCGCAAGTGGCAAGCAGGCCGTGCTGCTCGAGATGCTCCTCGGCCACGTCGGCAGCCTCGTCCGCATCGTCGGCGAGGAGGCGCTGGTAGAGCTTGACGTCGGGAGTGAGCACCTGCCGGTTGCCCAGGATCACCTCGAGGAACTCGAGCTGCGGCACGTGCCGGCCGATGACGACGAGGCAGGCGGTGAGAGGGGCGGCGAGCAGCAGGCCCACCGGCCCCCACAGCATGGTCCAAAAGGCGGTGGCGACGATCAGCGCCACCTTGGAAAGGCCGGTGCTGGCCCCGAACAGCATGGGCTCGAGCACGTAGGCGCACATGGCCTCGATCAGGACGAAGCTACCCGCCGTCAGGAGCGGCATGGTCCAGCCCGCGTCCACCGCCATGCCGAGCGCCAGCGGGAACAGCACCGAGATCGGGGCGCCGATGTAAGGAATGAAGCGCAAGACCACGCCGATCAGGCCCCAGAGAAGGGCGCTCGGCACGCCGATCAGCCACAAGGCCATGCCGAACAGGACGCCGTAGATCAGGTTGATCGTGAGCTGCATCAGGAGATAGCGGCCGATACGCGAGCCCGCGTCGTTCATCGCCTCCGTGGCGCGGTGCACGTCGCGCGCCCCGAACAGGCGGATCACGCGGTCGCGCAGGTTCTCGCGCTCGAGCAGCACGAAGACGATGAACAGAAGCATGATACCGAGCGTGGCGAGGGGCTCGGCGAGCACGCCCGCGAGCTGCACCACGGTCGCGATCGGCGAGCTCGGCGGCTCGTGCACCTCGACCGGGATCGGGCGTGGCGCCTGAACCTGTCCCATCCTCGGCGCCTTGCCGGCATCGGGGGTCGTGACCTTGTCGAGCTCCTCGCCCATGCGGCGCAAGACCTCGGCGGTCTGCTCGAACACGCTGCCGCTCGCCGTCTCGGGTCCGAGGAGGCGGATCTTCTGACGCAGATTGTACTCGTAGCGCGGTAGCTGACCGGCGAGCCCGATCGCCTCCTCGACCAGGAGGTAGGCGAAGCCCGTGACGAGGGTCAAGGCGAGGACTACGACCAGGAGCACCGAAGGCGTCTTGCCCAGCCCCAGGCGCTTCAGGCGGTTCGTGAGCGGAGCGAGCGCGAAGCTGACGAGGACCGCCAGCGCCAGCGGTACGAACACGCCGTGGCCGAGATAGAGCGCCGCGATCACGGCAGTGCCCACCGCCACGATCGAGGCGACCGGGACGGCTGGACCGGCACCCGCGATGCCGATCGGTTGTGGCGTCATCGGCGGCTTCCCACGCTCATGGCGCTGCTCCGCTCAGGCCCGGCCACGGTTGACGAGCAGCGCTACCGGTAGCTGCGTCAAGAGGTCGGCGAGGCGCAGCCGGCCGTCGCGGGGTGCCGTGGACCCGCTGCCCAGAACGTCGGCGAAGACGAGATCGTGCCATGCCGGCGGCAGCACGACGCTGCCATCACCCCAGGCATCCGGTGCGATGCGCAGGTTTCCGTCGACGAGGCCGGCCAGCCGTCGGCCCACGACCACGATCAGGGTCGCGTCGCCGTGGTAGCGGGCGAAGGCCAGCGCATGACCGCTCTTCTCCCCTTCGACCGCGAGCGCCTGGTAGGCACCCTGCGCGAACAGGTCGGGAGCGCGCGCGCGCATCGCCAGGAGGAGGGCGAGCAGCCGCGCCTTGACGGCGCCATCGGCCCAGCGACCGGCGAGATCGGCCGGCGGGGTGTCGTCGTCGAGCAGGCGCTGGCGCTGCGCGAAGTCGACGGGCCGTCGGTTGTCGGGGTCGACCAGGCTCAGATCCCACAGCTCGGTGCCCTGATAGATGTCGGGCACGCCGGGCGTGGTGAGCTTGAGGACGAGCTGGACGAGGCTGTCGGCCGCGCCGATCGGCGCCAGCCGGGCGACGAAGCCGCCGAACGCCTCGAGGAAGGGCCGGGAACGGTCGGGATCGAGAATCGCCGCGAGAAAGGCCTGGGCCGCTCCCTCGTAGGCCTCGTTCGGGTCGTTCCAGTCGGAGCGCTCCTTGCCTTCGCGCAGCGCCTTGCGCAGCCAGCCCGCCAGCCGCTCGCGCAAGGCCCCGAGCGCTTCCCGATCGATCGGCGCCGGCTCTGCCGGCCAGGCACCCAGGAGCGATTGGTAGAGCATGTACTCGTCCTTGGCATGGATCGCAGGTGAGCCCCGCCGGAGCGGCGCGTTGAGCTGGCGCCACCCTCGTACCGCCTCGGCCCAGGCTTCCGGCTGCTCGCTCAGGACCGCGAGCCGCGTGCGCGCATCCTCGCCGCGCTTCGTGTCGTGGGTCGCCGTGGCGAGCAGGTTGCCGGGCCAGCGCTCGAGCCGGTGTGCCATCAGGCGATGGAAGGCCTCGGGCTCGAGACCGTGTGCGTCGGGCTCGCCGCCGACCTCGTTGAGCGCCAGAAGGCGGGGATAGCGGTAGAAGGCGGTGTCCTCGGCGGCCTTCGCCATGAGCGGCCCGGAGAGCTGCTGCAGGCCCAGGACCAGGGTCCGGGCTTCGCCCTGCGGTCCGGCCAGCAGGCGCTCGAGCCGGTTCAGGATCGCTTGTACTTCCGGGGTGGCACGCTCGCCGGCCTCGGCGAAGACCTGCTCCAGAATGCCGGCATCGGTGGCGCTCCAGGAGTTGCCGCCGCCATAGGTGCGATAGACCGGGAACGCGATCAGGAGCTCGCGCAGAGCCGCCTGCGCCGCATCCTCGCCGATGCCCAGGAGGCGGGCGACCCGCTCGCCGAGCACGGTGAGCTCGCCCGCGAAGAGCTTTTCCAGCACCTGGCCCTTGGCGGCACGCAGGACCTCGCGATAGCTCGCCGTCTCGCCGGTGATCTCGCCGGCCAGCGCCTCGAGCCGGTCGAGGCCGGGACGGTCGACGAGAAGGCCCAGCACCTCGTTCATGAACTCGTAGCCGGTGGTGCCGGCAACGGGCCAGTCCTCGGGAAGCTGCTCGTCGCCCACCAGAATCTTCTCGACCACGATGTAGAACGGCGTCGCACCGGAGCGGACCTCCGCGCAGCGCCGCCGCAGGCGTTCGAGATAGGCCTTGGAATCGGTGAGGCCGTCGACGTGGTCGATGCGCAGGCCCTGGACGAGATCGCGCGCGACGAGATCGAGGATCAGCCGGTGGCTCTCCTCGAACACTTCGGGCTCCTCGACTCGAAGCCCGCCGAGCTGGTCGATGTTGAAGAAGCGGCGATAGTTGCGCCGGGTGGTGCCTTCCTTCCAGAACACGAGCCGGTAGGGCTGGGCCTCGATCAGCCGGCGGAGCGCCGGCGCGTCGGGCTCGCTCTCGGGCAGGTCGCTCTTCGGGCTCACCGGGAAGCGCTCGTCGACGTAGCGTAAAGTCGGCTCACCCGAACCATCGGCGCGGTCGAGCCCGATCTCGCCGCGGCTCAAGACCTCGTCGAGGGTTCCGCCCAGGACGGGAAGGACCAGCTTGCCCTCGGGATCGCGGTCGAAGTCGATGTCGAAGAACCGGGCGTAGCGGCTCTCGCGGCCGTGCTTCAGCACGTCCCACCACCAGGGATTGTCCTGGCCGACCCCCATGTGGTTGGGCACGATGTCGAGCAGGATCTTCATCCCGTGCCGCTGCACCGTCCGTGCCAGGGCCTCGAACGCCGCCTCGCCGCCGAGCACGGGGTCGAGCCGGTTGGCGTCGACCACGTCGTAGCCATGGGTCGAGCCTCGCGCCGCCTGGAACGGCGGAGAGAGGTAGAGATGACTGATGCCGAGGCGGGCGAGGTAGGGGACGAGTTCCGCAGCCTTGGCGAAATCCATGCCGCTTCTGAGCTGCAGGCGGTAGGTGGAACGCGGCAGTTCGGGCATGGGCATTACTCCTGCGCCGTTTCCTTGTCGCTCGTGGCTTCGTCCTGCTCGATCGCCTCGGTCGCGGGCGCCACTGCGGCCGGCGGCTCCTCGGTGGTCGTCGGCGCCGTGACCGCCGTCTCGCCGGGCAGAGGCGGGGCGGTGGCGGCGAGCGCCAATGCCGGCTCGGTCGGCGTCGGTTCGGCGCGCACCGCCTTCAGCGAGCGGTCGCGACGGATGAGCACGACGAGCGAGCGCCCTTCGAGCGGGTAGTCCTCGCCGGCATCGTAGCGCGTTCCTTCCGCCTCCGCGCCGCGGGCAGTCTCGATCAGCACCTCCCAGGCCTTGCCGAACTCGGGACCGGGCAGGGTGAAGGAGATCGGCTCGTGGAAGGCGTTCATCAGCACGATGAAGCCGTCGTCGAGCTCCTGCCGGCCGCCGATCGAGTAGAACAGCTCGCCGGCCTCGCCGCCCAGAAGGAAGCCCAGGCAGCGCGTTTCGGGGAAGTGCCAGTCCTCGGAGCACTGCTCGCGGCCTTCGGCGTTGAGCCAGACGATGTCGCGCGTGGCCGTGCCGCGGATCTGCTGACCACGGAAGAAGTGCGGCCGGCGGAACACGGGATGCTCGCGCCTGAGCCGGATCAGGCGCTGCACGAAAGTGGCGAGCTCGACGTCGGCCTCGCCCCACTTGATCCAGGCGATCTCGTTGTCCTGGCAATAGGCGTTGTTGTTGCCGTGCTGCGTGTTGCCGATCTCGTCGCCGGCGAGCAGCATCGGCACGCCCTGCGAAAGCAGGAGTGTCGTCAGCATGTTGCGCTTCTGCCTGGCGCGCAGAGCCAGTACCTCGGGATCGTCGGTCGGCCCCTCCGCCCCGCAGTTCCAGCTATCGTTCTCGTTGATGCCGTCGTTGTTGTTCTCGCCGTTGGCCTCGTTGTGCTTCTCGTTGTAGCTGACGAGGTCGGCAAGCGTGAAACCGTCGTGCGCGGTGATGAAGTTGACCGAGGCCGAGGGCCGGCGGCCCTGGTGCATCAGCATGTCGGCCGAGCCCGTGATGCGGGACGCGAGCTCCTGGATCTGGCCGGGGTCGCCCTTCCAGTAGCGTCGGACCGTGTCGCGGAACTTGCCGTTCCATTCCGACCAGCCGGGCGGGAAGCCGCCGACCTGATAGCCGCCTTCGCCGAGATCCCAGGGCTCGGCGATGAGCTTCACCTGCGAGAGCACGGGGTCCTGCCGCACGGCATCGAGGAAGCCCGAGCCGTAGTCGAAGGCATAAGGATCGCGGGCAAGGGCCGAGGTCAGGTCGAAGCGGAAGCCATCGACGTGCATCTCCTCGACCCAGTAGCGCAAAGAATCCATCACCATCTGCAGCACGCGCGGGTGGCTCAGGTTCAGCGTGTTGCCGCAGCCGGTGCTGTCCCAGTAGAAGCGCGCGTCCTCGGGGCTGAGCTTGTAGTAGGAGGCGTTGTCGATGCCCTTGAACGACAGCGTCGGGCCCATGTGATTGCCCTCGGCGGTGTGATTGTAGACGACGTCGATCATCACCTCGATGCCGGCATCGTGCAGGCAGGCCACCATCGTCTTGAGCTCGCCGATGTGGCCCGAGGCGAGATAGCGCGGCTCGGGCGCGAAGAAGCCGATCGAGTTGTAGCCCCAGTAGTTGGTGAGGCCGCGCTCGATCAGGTGCCGGTCCTGGACGAAGGCGTGGATCGGCAGGAACTCGACCGCGGTGATGCCGAGTGCTCTGAGATGGTCGATCACCTCGGGGAGCGAGAAGCCGGCGCAGGTGCCGCGGACCTGGTCCGGAACGGCCGGGTGCAGCATGGTGAAGCCGCGCAGATGCGTCTCGTAGAGCACGCTTTCGTGCCAAGGGATGTGGAGGAGCTTGTCATCGCCCCAGGTGAAGGCCGTGTCCACCACCCGGCATTTCGGCATGCCCCGGGCATTGTCGCGCGTGTCGAACGACAGGTCCCCGCGCCGGCTGCCGATGCGGTAGGCGAAATGCGCGTCCGACCAGTGCAGATGGCCGACGAGCTGCCTGGCGTAAGGGTCGAGCAGGAGCTTGTGCGGGTTGAAGCGGTGGCCGCGCTTCGGCTCGTAAGGGCCGTAGACCCGGTAGCCGTAGAGCTGCCCCGGGCGGACATCGGGCATGTAGCCGTGCCAGACCTGGTCGGTGTACTCGGGCAGCACGATGCGTTCGAGCTCGCGCTGTCCGCGCGGGTCGAACAGGCAGAGCTCGACCTTCTCGGCATTGGCGCTGAACAGGGCGAAGTTGACGCCGCGGCCGTCGAAGGTGGCACCCAGGGGGTAAGGTCGGCCCGGCCAGATGCGCGCGCGCCGCGTGATGTGAATCATGTGATCGTTTCCGTACTCGAGGCGGTGGCGACGACGTCGCCGGTCAGGTCATTCGGTCGAGCATGACCTGGGTGATGAGCGTGATGCCCCCGTCGGTACGTCGGAAGCGGCGCGCATCGAGCGCCGGATCCTCGCCGACGACGAGACCCGGCGGCACGCGCACGTCGGAATCGACGATCACGTTGCACAGCCGGGCACCCCGACCGATCTCGGCATAGGGCATGATCACCGCACCATCGACGTCGGCGAACGAGTTCACCCGTACTCCGGTCGAGAGCAGCGAACGCCGCACGCGGGCACCCGAGACGATGCAGCCGTTGGCGACGAGCGAGCTGATCGCCATGCCGCGCCGGTCCTCCTCGTCGTGGACGAATTTCGCGGGCGGCAGCATCTCGGTCGAGGTCCAGATCGGCCAGCGGCGGTCGTAGAGGTCGAGGGCGGGCAGCACGCTCGTCAGATCGAGATTGGCCTCGAAGAAGGCATCGAGCGTGCCGACGTCGCGCCAGTACGCTTCGGCGTTCTCGCTGGTCCTGATGGCGGAGCGGCCGAAGCGGTGCGCCACCGCGCGGCCGTGCTGGACGACATAGGGAATGACGTCCCGGCCGAAATCGTGCTGCGAGTAGGGCTCGGCGGCATCGCGGCGGAGCTGGTCGTAGAGGAAGGCGGCATCGAAGACGTAGATGCCCATGCTGGCGAGCGCCATCTCGGGCCTGCCCGGAATGCCCGGCGGGTCGTTCGGTTTTTCGATGAAGTTCTCGATCCGGTCCTGCTCGTCGACGCGCATCACGCCGAAAGCGACCGCCTCCTCCCGCGGCACCTCGATGCAGCCCACCGTGACGTCAGCACGGCTGTCGAGATGCTGCATCAGCATCTCGGCGTAATCCATCTTGTAGACGTGATCGCCGGCGAGGACGACGATGTGCTCGATCGGGTAGCGCTCGAGGATGTCGAGGTTCTGGTAGACCGCGTCCGCCGTGCCCTGATACCACTGACCATCGCCGGTGCGTTGGCTCGCCGGCAGGATGTCGAAGCTCTCGTTGCGCTCGGAGCGCAGGAAGGTCCAGCCCTTCTGCAGATGCCGGATCAGGCTGTGCGCCTTGTACTGGGTGGCGACGCCGATGCGGCGGATACCGGAATTGATCGCGTTCGAGAGCGCGAAGTCGATGATCCGCGCCGTGCCGCCGAAATGGACCGCGGGCTTGGCGCGGCGGTCGGTCAGCTCCTTCAGGCGCGAGCCGCGCCCGCCGGCCAGAACGAGCGCGAAGGTGTTGCGAATGATGCTGGCCACTGCCCCGTGCGACCGCGAGGACAGCTCGGATGATAGCGCATAGGCCAAGGTCGTCCTCCGGTCGTGACCAGCCGTTTCCCGCCCCGGTGATGGTGCGGCCGCTTTCGCCCAACAAACGCTTTGAGAAGGACTTGGTTTCTCGATCTTTCGCACCTGCCGAACGGACGACGGCGCGGCGGGCCGATCGGCCCGCCGGTCACTTCCTTTCGTTCCGATCCTCGCGGCCGATATCGCTCACCGAAGTATAGAAGCCCTGGTCGTGGGAGACCTCGTGCGCGCCCGTCTCCTCGTCGAGGAAAGAAAGCGCACGCGCGAGACGGGCCACGAGATTGGGTTCGCCGCCACCTCCGATGGGCGAGCCGGTGTTCTGCCGCCAGCGCTCGAGGATGGCGCGCTTCTCCTCCATGCCCAGCTCCTTGTCCTGAAGGACCGCCTCCGGGCTGTCGAACACGCTCGAAGGATCGCGCAGCGCACGTTCGGCGCGGATCGATGTCATGATCGTTCCTCCTGGTCCGAGACGAAAAGGTTAGGGCGACACCGCCGACGGCGATGGTCCGAAGCCTGCCACGACTCAAGACGCGGAAAGGGGCGAGGTTCCCCTGATTGCGCTATCCTCGGGGAACCTTTTCGCCTGTCGGGCGTTTTCGGACAGGGTGCGCCATGAGGCGTGCCGCTGCGGTGATGCCGGGGGGCAAGAAACGATGCAGAACGACCAGCGCGTCCAAGATGTCATGGAAGGCGAGAAGGCCATCGTCACCTGGTCCGACACGGCCGATGCCGCCCTCGGGCGGATGCGCGGTCTCGGCTGCGATCGTCTGGCCGTCATCGATCCTTACGGCGTGATCGGCATCTGCGAGCGCAGCGTGCTCATGGCCTACCAGCAGCGCGGCTCGTGGCTGGGCTCGATCTCGGTGGCCGACCTCATGCGCCGTGGGCCGTTCTGGTGCCGCGAGGACGACCCCTTGAGCAAGGTCCTGCTCTCGATGGAGCGCCTGAAGACCGACATCCTGGCCGTCCTCGACAAGCGCGGCCGGGTAGTGGGCACGGTCAGCCGTCAGCAGCTCGAAGCCGTCCGGAACGCGCAGGAGCATGCCCAGACCGACGCACGCCACTGATCAACGCGGGCCATGAGGAGTGGTCATGGCGGCAGGCGGTGTCCTCGCCGCCGTGTCCATCTCGGGCATGTCGTCCGCCCAGCGCTGCCCGGTCGCGATCACGCACGAGAGGCCGCGCGGCGTGGTCGTCACCGCGGTCCAGGTGCCAGTGGTCGGCGAGGCGAAGATCTGCAAGAGCTGCCCGTTGCCTTGCAGGCCAGCCGAGACCGGCACCTCGCCGTAGCTCTGGTCGAGCAGCCTGGCAAGGTGGGCAGTCTGACCGCAAGGAAGCTCATGTCCCGATGCAGGGCTAGCGAAAAGTGCAATCGCGCCAAGTCCTGCCAAGAACAGGCCGGGGGATCGCATGAAGGTCACTCCTGCCGAGGCCGGGCCGCATCGGAATGCGGCTCGGTGTGACTCGGGAGTAACAACAGAACGATCCCGAACGAGGTTCCGAACCTTTCGGCTCTACTTTCCGCCGCTGGCCAACTTGGTCCAGAAATGCTCCTCGAGCTGCGGCACGGTCAGGCTCGTCAGATCCTTGTCCATCTCTCCGACGATCCGCTGCGACACCTCCTCCGTGAGCGCGGCGCGCAGATCGCCGAGCGCGCGCGGAGCAGCCACGAGGTAGAGCTCGTCGAAGCGCTGCTCGTGCGCCGCCGCGGCCAGCTTCTGCGCCACCTGCCGCGCGAACTCGGCCTGCTCGTGGCGCTGTGCGTCGGTATGAGGCTCGATGGCGCTGCGGTGGCCGGGCGAGCTCGATTCGAAGGTGCGGCCCTGCCGGTCGCTGACAAGATCGGACGTCTTGCGGCGCGCCGTCTCCGAGGCGAGCTCCTCGATCGGCGTCAGCCGCCGTGTCCGCCGATCGGCGCTCAGGATGCGCGCTCTCGCGCCATCTGCGACCACGACCCAGACCGTCTTTGCACGCATCGTTCGACCCTCGTTTCCGTTTCCTTTGGAGAACAGCGTTCAGTCGTTCTCGCCCACCTCGTCGGCGGTCAGGAGCTCGTAGACCTGCGCTGCCGGCCCCTCGAGCGGATGGGAGGCCTCTCCCAAAGCCTCGTCGGCTCCTGCCGCCCGCATGAGCGCCTGCTCGATCTCGGCATAGGTAGCGCCGGTGGCGAGGATGGCCGTGTGGAGCGTCGCGTCCTCTCCGCCGACGAGACTCGCGATCTCCGCGAGGGTCGGCCGTTGCTTGGCGTTCGAGCGGGTAGTCGGCATCTCGCTTCCTCCTCCACGAACGGGCTCGAAGCATCCTAGGCTCGATGTGGGGGCTCGCCTTGATTCACGTCAAGCCCTGCGAGGAGCTTCGGAGGGCATGCCGGATGAAGCTGGGCTCACGATCTCTGCCGGCGAATCCTTCGATCCGGCAGCTAAGCCAAGATGCCGCAGGAAATCGTTTCCGAGTGCGACCACAAAACGACTGATCGTGACGAGCCGGTTTCGGTAGACGTGTCGATGCCGGATGCAACCGGAACGAGAGAATTCTTCTTTGATCCGGGTCATGCAAGGGGCATCGAAGAATAAATCGGCAAGACGGCTTCGGACATGCCAGACGAACGCTTCGGGTCCGCATCGGCGACCGGCGTCGAGGTGCTCGCCCTTACCGGGGTGTGCACGCTCGAGACCGCCGTCGCCACCAAGCATCTGCTCCAGGAGCGGCTCCAGCCCGGCAAGGTTCTCGCCCTCGACCTCGAAGGCGTGACCGAAGCCGATCTCACCCTGCTCCAGCTCGTCGTCGCCGCACGCCGTGCCGTCGAGGTTCAAGGGGGGACGCTGCGGCTCGAGCCGGGTGCCGGCGCTCTCGTGCGCGCCCTCGCCGAGACCGCAGGTCTCCTCGCCGACCCGACCGAACGCCGTTTCTGGGAAGGAGTTCGCCCGTGAGCAAGCCCATCCTCTGCGCCGACGATTCCGCCAGCATTCGCCAGATGGTGGCCTTCACCCTCCAGAGCGCCGGCTACGAGCCCGTCACCGCCAACGACGGCAGCGATGCGCTCGCGAAGCTCGAGGTCCAGCGCTTCGCCATGATCATCACCGACCTCAACATGCCGGGCTGCGACGGCATCGCGCTGATCAAGAAGATCCGTGCCGATCCGCGCCATGCCGGCGTGCCCATCGTCATGCTCACCACCGAATCCGAGGAGAGCAAGAAGATGGAGGGCAAGGCCGCGGGTGCGACGGGCTGGATCGTCAAGCCGTTCGACCAGGCGAAGCTCCTCGCCGTCGTCAAGAAGCTCGTCGGCTAGGACCGCCCCGATGACCGCCTTCGATCCCGCCGGCACCTTTCTGCTCGAGGCACGCGAGCTCTTGCGCGAGCTCGAGGCCGGGCTCCTCGAGCTCGAGCAGCGGCCGGACGACCGGGCCCTGGTCGACACGATCTTCCGCGCCTTGCACACGCTCAAGGGCTCGGGCGGGATGTTCGGGCCGCCGGCGCTGGCAACGTTCGCGCACGAGGTCGAGACGCGCTTCGAAGGCATCAGGCGCGGCAGCGAGACGGCGACACCGGCGCTCACCGGCCTGCTGCTCGCCGCCCGCGACCATCTCGAGCAGCTGCTCGAGGCACCCGACACGGCCGACCCCGCCGAAACCGAGCGCCTCGTCGTGGCCTTGCGCGACACCGGCGAGACTGCCTGTATCCCGGCTGCGCCGGCCGAGCCGGTCGCGACCGAGCCGTCGGCCAGGGCCTGGCGGATCGGGATCCGCCTGCCGGCGACGGCGCTCGAGTTCGGCACCAATCCTCTGGGCATGCTCGACGAGCTGCGCGCGCTCGGTCCTTGCGAGGTGCGGGCACGGACCGAAGCGGTTCCGGCTCTGGGCGAGCTAGACCCGACCAAGCTCTATCTGCACTGGGACGTGCGCCTGGTCACGACCCGGCCGCGCGCGGCGATCGAGGACGTGTTCATCTTCGTGGCCGACAGCGGCGGGATCGAGATCGCGGAGGATACGGCGGAGCCTGCGCCGGAGTGCGCCTCGGTCACGGTCGCGGCTGTGGGTCCGCCGGCAGCTCCTGCCAACCACGACGCTCCGCCCGCTGCGGCGAAGGAGGCCCGTCGGCTCGGGCGGCGGGAGGCCGCCCGGAGCATGGACCGGCCCGAGGCCAGCGTGCGGGTGGCGGCGAGCCGGCTCGATGCCCTCCTGGACCAGGTGGGCGAGCTCGTCATCGCCCAGGCCCGGCTCACCGCACTCGCTCAGAGCCGCAAGGATCCCGTGCTCACCGGGGTGGTCGAGGAGATCGAGCGCCTCGCGGCCGAGTTGCGCGAGTCCACGATGGGCCTGCGCATGCTGCCGATCGGCACGCTCTTCGGCCGCTACCGCCGCGTGGTGCGCGACCTCTCGCAGGAGCTCGGCAAGGCGGTCGAGCTGACCACGGCGGGCGAGGCGACCGAGCTCGACAAGACCATGATCGAGCGGCTGGGCGACCCGCTCGTGCATCTGATCAGGAACGCGGTCGACCACGGCATCGAGGATGCTGCGACCCGGCGCGCGGCCGGCAAGCCCGCGCACGGCTCGCTCCATCTCGAGGCGCGCCAGGCCGGGGCCGAGGTGCTGATCAGCATCAAGGACGACGGCGCCGGGCTCAACCGGGCCCGTATCCGCGAGAAGGCGGTGGCGCGCGGCCTGATCGCCGCCGATGCCGTCCTGTCCGAGCGCGCGATCGACCAGCTCATCTTCCATCCCGGCCTGTCGACCGCGGCCACGATCAGCAACATCTCCGGCCGTGGGGTGGGCATGGACGTGGTCAAGCAGACGATCGAGGACCTCAGGGGCTCGATCGAGGTGGCCTCGGCGCCGGGGGCGGGGACCACGATCACGCTGCGCTTGCCCTTGACGCTCGCGATCATCGACGGGCTTCTGGTCCGGGTCGGTGCCAGCATGTGCGTGGTGCCGCTCGCGGCGATCGAGGAATGCGTCGAGCTCGCGGCGGCCGAGCACAAGGGCTCGAGCGGGCGCAGCTTTCTCGACGTCCGCGGGGCGCTGGTGCCGTTTCTGCGCCTGAGCGAGCTGTTCGGCGTCGGCGCGGGTGCCCGCGAGCACGAGATGGTGGTGATCGTGGCCAGCGAGCAGGGCCGGGTCGGGCTCGTGGTCGACCAGGTGGTGGGCCACCACCAGACCGTGATCAAGTCGCTGTCGCCCCTGCACCGTGGCATTCCGGGGCTGGGCGGGGCGACCATCCTGAGCGATGGTCAGATCGCGCTGATCCTGGACACGACCGGCCTGATCCAGTCGGCGCAGGACCAGGCCACGTGGCGCCTCTCGGCGTGAGAGGCTTTCTTCCACAGCGGTGAACGACATGCAGCACGCCGAGAAGAGCCGTGTCGTCGGCCCCGGGCGGGCCGGTGAGTTCCTGACCTTCGCTCTCGACCACGAGACCTTCGCGATCCCGGTGGAGGCGGTGCGCGAGGTGGTCGACCCGCTGCCGACGGCGCAGGTGCCGCGAGCGCCCGACTTCGCGCCGGCGCTGGTCAACGTGCGCGGCAACGTGGTGGCGCTGATCGACCTGCGCCGGCGCCTCGCCATGCCGCCGGCCCCTGCGGATGCCGAGGCGCGGGTGGTGGTGAGCGAAGTTGCGATCGGCGGGGAGCCGACGCTGGTGGGTATCCAGACCGATGCGGTCCACGGGGTGATCGATGTGCGCGGCGCCGTGGTCGAGCCGCTGCCGAAGCTCGGCACGCGCTGGCGGACCGAGTTCATCCAGGGCGTGGTCAGGCAGGATCGGGGCTTCGTCATCATCCTGGACATGGCGCGCATCCTCGCGCCCGACGACGCAGCGCGCCGTTCCACCGACCGGGGGTGACGCCCGTGCGCTTTTCCATCGAGGCCAAAGCACCTTCGAGCGGATGAGCGCCTGAGCGGGCCGGGATGGCGGCTCATCGGTCGCCGTCCCGGCCATCGGCCCACCTCGACGTTTCCCTCCATCACACGCAACGAAAAGAACGAAACGATGCGGTTCCCCATCAAGGCCAAGCTGGCCGCCTCCTCCGGACTGATCCTGATCCTGCTCGCCGCCACGGCTTACGTGGGCGTCGCGAGCCTCGGCACGACGAACGATCTTCTCTCCGAGATCGTGGACGGCTCGCTGCAGCGTCTCAATCTCGCCCGCAACATGCGCAACAGCGCGATTCAGGTCGGGCGTAGCGTCACTCTGACGATCGCCGCCGATAGCGACGCGGTGATGCAAATGGCCGATGCGGACACGAGCCGGTATCTCGATTCCTTCCGAGCCGTGAGCGAGGGCTACGCCAAGCTCGCGAGCAGCGACGAGGAACGGCAGCGCCTGAAGGAGATCGACGCCGCCTGGAGCAAGTACGTCCAGCAGATCGCCGAAGCCCGTCGTCTGACCTTCGAGAACACGAACGTCAAAGCCGCCGACCTCGTCTTCGGCAAGGCTGCTGAAGCCATAGCCGCCGTCCTCAAGGGCATCGACGAACTGCAGGGCCGGCTCGCCGTCTCGGGGGGCGGCTCGACCGCCGACATCGCCCTGGCCGAGTTCAAGGAGCACGTGGGGGAGCTGCGGCTCGCCACCTACCAGGTGGTCCTCGCCACCAACGATCACATGCTCGCCGGGTTCAACGATGCCGCCGACAGCGCACGTGCGGCGGCCGACAGCAGCCTCGGCACGCTCGCGCGCATGGTGAGCGGCGATCTCGCTACCCAGGTGCAGCATCTGCAGGCCGCCTGGAACGATTATGTCGCGATCGCCAAGGAGGTGATCCGGCTTGGGAACGAGAACTCCAACGCCAAGGCGCTCGCCATCGTGGTCGGCCCGGCTCAGGCGAGCTTCAACGAGGCCATGGCCAAGATCGAGGCCCGAGTGAAGCAGGTCAACGAGGAGCTGGCGGCGGCCCGCCAGGCTGCAGCAGGTAAATATCAGGAGGTGCGCCGTCTGCTGATCGCGATGGCGACGGCGGCAGTCGTCGTCGGCATCGCGGCCGCGGCCTGGATCGGTCTGGGGATCAGCCGCGGCCTGGGGCGGGTAGTGCGGGCGGCCGAAGCGGTGGCGGTGGGCGACCTTTCGCACCGGGTCCGGCTCGAGAGCCGCGACGAGATCGGCGCGCTCGGCCAGGCGAT
>NZ_JBBLZC010000107.1:0-600 GCF_037908215.1 Benzoatithermus flavus
TTTTCCGATTACAAAGGAAAAACGCTCGCCGTCAAAGTGGTGGAGCTCGACCGCGAGAAAAACCGCGTCATTTTGTCACACCGCGCTGTTGTTGAGGAAGAGCAAGAGCGGCAGCAGAAAGAGCTGCTTTCCCGCATTGAGCCGGGCCAAGTGCTCGAGGGCGTCGTCCGCCGCATTGCCGATTTCGGCGTCTTTGTCGATGTCGGCGGGTTTGATGGGCTCGTACATATTTCCCAGCTTTCCCATACGCGTGTCGCCCATCCGTCCGAGGTGGTGAAAGAAGGCGATGCGGTGAAAGTGAAAGTGCTGGCCGTCGACCCGGAGAACGGGCGTCTGTCATTGTCCATCAAAGAGGCGCTTCCGGGTCCGTGGGAAGGCATCAGCGAAAAAGTGAAGCCGGGCGATGTCGTCACCGGGACTGTGAAGCGGCTTGCTTCATTCGGCGCGTTCGTGGAGATTTTCCCGGGTGTCGAAGGATTGGTCCACGTATCGCAAATTGCCAACCGCCGCATCGGTTCGCCGCATGAAGTGCTGAAAGAAGGCGATGAAGTGAAAGCGAAAGTGCTCGATGTCAACGAGGCCGAGCACCGCATTTCCTTA